>CAZKGS010000291.1:0-3006 GCA_964552105.1 uncultured Syntrophaceae bacterium | reverse complement strand
ACAGGGAAAAAATAGATGGGGAAAGAGTTGTATTGATAGATGATGTTTATACTACAGGCAGTACTGTCAGGGAATGTGCGCGGATATTGATCAAAAATGGCGTAGAAGAAGTGGCAGTTCTTACACTTGCCAGGGCGGTATAGGGAGTATTTATTGAAAGACTTTTAAGGCTGTCTTATTCATTGTCATAGGATGTGCGTATTATGAAAGTTTATTCAAGGGAAAAACTAAAAAAAGAACTTGACAGACACAGGACCCGTGGAGAAAGTATCATATTCACCAATGGCTGTTTTGATATTCTCCATGTTGGACATACAAGATATCTGAGGGAAGCAAAAAAATTGGGGGACGTGCTGGTTCTTGCCCTTAACAGCGATTCATCTGTAAGAGCGATCAAGGGTGAGAGGAGACCTCTTATTCCTGAGGATGAGAGAGCGGATGTTGTGTCCTCCCTTGAATCTGTGGATTATGTTACCATATTTAATGAACATACCCCTCTTGAACTGATTGAATATCTGAAACCTGATATTATCGTTAAGGGTGGAGACTGGTCGGAGGAAGATGTAGTTGGGCGAGAATCTGTGAAGAGAAGAGGGGGAAAGATTGTCATTATTCCTGAGATTAAAGGAGCATCAACAACAAATATTATTGAGAAAGTAAGAAGTGCATGGAATTGTGATAAAGAATAGAATAGTGAGTGAAAATTAATTTATTACAAACCACATTTTTCTCTTTACAAAAGGGTTGTGATTATATAGTTAACAGTGTTCCATTTGAGATGTGCTTTGGGGAATTTATATAAAAGGCAGGTTATTTGACCAATGAAACCTGAAAAGCTTGAATATTTTAGAAATCTTCTTACCGATAGAATTGAAACTCTGTTGAGTGAAGCGGAGAAAACCGTTTCGGAAATGACTAATGGTAAAGAAAACTTTCCTGATGTGGCTGACAGAGCAACACTCGAGTCGGAAAGAAATTTTGAACTTCGAATACGGGACAGGGAAAGAAAATTAATCATAAAAATGCAGGAAGCTATCAAGCGTATCGACGAGGGAACTTTTGGGATATGTGAGGTATGCAATGGGGCAATATCTGACAAAAGATTGATGGCAAGACCCGTGACTACCCTTTGTATAAATTGCAAAACAAAACAGGAAAAACTTGAGAAACTGCAGGGAGAGTGAATCTCTCGCTACCTTTTAAGAAAACATGGTATTATACCCCTCTCAATAGACACAATGCCTTCCGATATAGTCCTGACAAACCTGCATCAAACATTTTTAAAAAGTTTTTGTTAACCCTTTTTCTTAAGCAAGGAAGAAAACATTCTATATCTTTTTGTGAAATGATTGAAAGTGTAACATGAAGAAAAAATTGACAGGAGTGCTAATAATATTTGCACTGCTTGTAATTTCTTATAGAGGAGTTGCCTACATACCAACTGCAAAACAAATCTTACAGCCCATCCTGAAAGCAAACCGTAAAACAGATAATTTGAATATAGTATTGAAGACAACGATTTTCGATGACAAATATGACGAAGGAAGAATAGAAGTAGATGAACAGATCTATATTAAAAAAGGAGGAATTTTCCGGTCGGAGAGGTCCCTTGCCTATGGGAAAGAAATCATTATCAATTATGGCAGGAAATCTTTTGCTATGGTTAATGATGTGGCTGACACTGACTACAGAAAAATAGATACGGTTCTGCCGATTGTATTTTTTCAGGAATCTATTGGGGCGCTGATAAATGACCTGAGTTATTTGGGTGTAGATACGGGGACGGTTGCCTTTGACCGTATAGATGGAAAGGTTGTCTTTGTTATCGGGGAAAGAATCGTGCAAATTCCATGTAGCCAACTATGGACAGAAAAAGAAACAGGTTTCCCCTTAAGATTTGTTGGTATCGGAACATCCAATGGAAAGCAGGTTAAACTTAGGGCTGAATATAAAGATTATACCCGTGTGAACGGGGATTTCTGGTTTCCCAAACGAATAGAATTTTACAGGGATGATATCCTCTGGGTTGTAAGTTTACCGGTGAAAATACTGATAAACGAAAAAATTTCAGACAGTTTTTTCAGAATACCGGAAAAAGAGAGTTTTTCTCCCGGCCTGAAGGATTTTTTGAATGTAAAGGAATAGGGTAAATATGAAACTTCGTGTGATTCTCATAGTTTTATCTCTACTCGCCTTTCTGTCTACATCTATAGGGGGATATCTCTACCATGCTTCCTTAAAAGAATCCACCTTCAAAGAGGCCAATGTACAGACCGCTTTGCAGTTAGAAACGATCAGAAATCACCTCTCCTCTTTTCTCGGCGGAAATCTGAAATCGGCAAGGGTATTGGCCGGTCTTGAAGAATTACAAAAAGCTATATTGAGGCCGGATGATGGCTCGCTGAAAAAGGCGAATACCATTCTCGACCATTTTAAAAGTGCCCTCGATGTTAACGTCTGTTACCTGATAGACGGTAGCGGGAAAACCATAGCTTCGAGCAATCGCGGTGCGTCTGACAGCTTTGTTGGGAAAAATTATGCTTTTCGCCCGTACTTCCGGAAGGCTATCGAGGGTTCTACTTCCCTCTACATGGCCCTGGGGGTAACTTCGAAAAAGCGAGGAGTGTATTACAGCCATCCGGTGTATGGGAAAAACCCGGGTATCCCGATAGGAGTTGCCGTAATCAAGGCCTCCATAACACCTCTGGAAAAGGAATTTAAACATGTTTATGAAGGAATAGTAATGCTTACGGACCCTCACGGTATCGTTTTCATTTCTAATCGTCAAGATTGGCTTTACAAGCTTTTATGGAAACTTCCACCTGATAAAATTTCTCATATTGCAACAACACGGCAATTTGGTAAAGGGCCATGGACCTGGAGTGGTCTGAAAATAAGAAAGGACCGTGCTTTTGATGAGTCAGGCGATGAATACCTGATACAACAGTTAAGCCTTGATAATTATCCGGGCTGGAATGTCATTTTCCTTCGTAGCTCCAGGGCAAT
>CAZKGS010000290.1:0-3009 GCA_964552105.1 uncultured Syntrophaceae bacterium | reverse complement strand
CCGGCCTGCTTTTAACCTTCGCCGCATGAGAGAGACGTTTCCGGCCCTGTGTTTTTTTCATTCTATCCCTGATAACGCTCCGATCAAACCCGGATGTTATAAACTAAAAATCCTGTATAGGGGTAGTAGTTAACTATTCAATATTTGAATAACCGATATTCAAAAAAGGCATAATTAATCCTTGACAGGATGATTATTTTTTGAGAGCATACTGATGGCAGGAGTTCGGCTCCATATGCGCTTTGAAACAAATTTTGCAACGATAGAGAAAGGAGAAAAACTCATGGCAAAATTAACACCGGAAGAATTTCAAGAGAAACATGCCAGGAGACTTAAAGGCGCCATTACTGATATGGAGCGTGGAATTTCAAGAGTAACTGAAGCTCCGACCATGAAAGCCGCAGCGAAAAAGGAAAAGATGCGTGCAAATATCAATAAGGCCCTGGACTCCGGCAAATGGGAAGCCGGTCTTAAAAGGGTATCTCTGGAAGAGTGGAAAGACAAGACTATTACCAAGGGACTTGGTAGAGTTGCGGCTGGTATAGATGCCGCATCGGAAAAAGTCAAATCTTTCGCTTCAGAGTTACTGCCTTTCCAGGACAGGCTTAAAGGCGAAGTTGGAAAGATGCCCGATGTTAGCCTGGAAGATAACATCAATCGCATGACCACCTTCATTCGCGGTATGTCAAAATTCAAGCGCACAAAGTGACGCTGGAAAGGAGGCATAGAAAATGAATCATAGATTTTTAGAATTGCTTGCATTAACAACCGTTGCTGATGAACATATCGAGACAATAGACCTGGACATGCAAGACCCTATCAGTCAGCTTATTCTTGACTTGAGAGTCACACATGGAGCCGGTGCAGATTCAACCGAACACAATATAAAGTGCTGGAAAAAGATTGAGATCATCGACGGTTCGGATGTTCTCTTTTCACTCGACGGTCTTGAAACACAGGCTCTTGATATTTATAGCAGCGGATATCATCCTCGTGGCGGTTGGTTTAACTATCTTGTCACTACCGAATCCGATGCTCAGGTTGCAATCAATTTCGGCAGATATCTTTGGGATGAAGAAGTAGCCTTTGACCCGAAAAGGTTTGGTAATCCCAAGCTAAGAATAACTTTCGATCAAGACCTTGGCGGCATGAATGTGTCAGGTGGAAAGATTTCCGTCCTGGCAGCTTTGTTCGACGAAAAGGTCATTTCACCGTCCGGTTTCTTGATGACAAAAGAGATTAAAAGATGGGCAGCAAACGCAACGATTCACGAATACACCGACTGTCCGACGGATTATCCTTACCGGAAAATGCTTCTTCAAAGCAGATATGCCGGAAGTCCTCCGCACTGGATTTTCGCAAATATCAAACTGGCAAGCGATCAGGATAAAAAGGTTATACTCAACGGCGAATTTCGTGATTTGATCTTTGGTATGTGCAGAGAAAATGCCTTTATCAGAGAAATCATGACAACAGGTGGTCAAGTTTCAAAAGCAACAAAACATTGTACCCCTACAATGGATGTTATGGGTGTTGGCACTCAATGGCGTGATGATACGGACGGTGGTGATGTTGCCACTTACAATGGTGAAGGTGGTTCATATGAATATTATTGTGAACTGGCACAGAACACTGTTCATCACATTTCAGGTTGGGCTCCCCACGGCACGCTTTGTATTCCGTTCGGAAAGCAGAACGACATTGCCGACTGGTTTGATGTCAGAAACATCGGCAGTTTAAAGCTTGACTGCACAAGCGGCGTAGGAACAGCGGTGCAAAAGCTGTTCATTCAACAGTATAGAAGTTATTAAATCAAAAGCTCATGGGTCGAAAGGCTCATGAGCCTTTTTTTGAAAGGTAGGCCATGAAAGACTATAAAGAAGCAATTCTTGAACTGGCAAAAGAATGTTCAGTTGAGTTTGTAACCACTTCAAGAGTGATAACATCAAGGCCCTGTTTTGTTTTCGCCTGTGTTATAAGTCCAGAAGATGCAGATAATAAAAGCGAAGTCTATCTAAGAAATGGTGAAACTGCCCTGTCCGAGAAACTTCTTTCTTTTAAGGTTCGATACTCTCACCCTGTTCATGCTGCATGCCCTCCAGTTCATTTTAACAAGGGTTTATATGTTCAATTACAGGACAATTCGGACGGCATAACAATTCAATACCTTGAAGAGTAACTTTTAGCGATCATCGGCCCCAGGGGTGAAAAATGATCTTTACGGCAGACATAACAACTGAAGTAGGCAGAGATTTTAACAATCCACTTAAAACCTTACTAAAGATAACAACCGGTTTGATTTACAAAGTCGAAGTTGAATTTCCGACTGGCCCATGCGGTTTATTGTATACAAGCTGTTTTGATGGTTTACATTCAGTTTGGCCCTCTTCTGATAATGTCTGGTTTCATTCAGATGGTATGACAATCGGTTTCGACGATCTATATCTTAAAACACAACCCCCTTTCGAACTCCAAATCTTTACAGTAAATATTGACGATACTTATCCTCATTGGTGTCAATGGCGTGTCGGCCTGGTATCTCAAGAAGTATTCATGGCCCGATTCTTGCCGACTTATGAATATGAATACTTCAAGAAGATGTTACAGGAAATGGCAGAGGAAGAAAGGGAAAGGGTAGAGGCAAGTCTGGAGGCCCCCTTTTCCTGGCTGAAATAAAGAATAAAGGAGCGGTGAAAAATATGAAAAAGATATTAGCTGTTATAATGATAACACTTTTCATGCTGTTTGCATCAACTGCTTTTTGTGCAGATGTCCCTTTGACCTGGGATGTTTCACCCGGTGCAACCGGATACAAAATTTACATGTCCATTGACAATGGTGTGACATGGAATGAAGTTAGAGATGTAGAAAATATTTTAATCTGCACTGTGCCGAATGTTCCAGATCACGGTTTAATCCTCTTTAAAGTATCTGCATACAATGCAAACGGGGAAGCTGTCAGAGATTGGTCTGGAGCATGGTATAACGGCGACTGGAAGCTTGACAGTC
>CAZKGS010000289.1:0-3015 GCA_964552105.1 uncultured Syntrophaceae bacterium | reverse complement strand
ATCCTTTAACATATCATTACCTACATATAATACATTTCCCCTCGGTATTCCCGATTCTTCAAGATTTTCAGCCGCCCTTTTATACAGGAAAAGCGAAGGTTTTACATATCCATAAACATAGGAAAAGAATATGAAATCCGCGACGAAACCAAGATCTTCAAGAGTCGATTTCAAAAACGCATAAAAAAGATGCTGCGTATAAAACTGGGCATTTGAAATGATACCCATTGGAATATTTTTCATTTTACATGAAGCAAGAACCTCCTTCAGATGGGGCATAGGATATACGGGATTTACAATAAGTTCATACTCCGCGGCAAATTCTCTAACTGTATTATCATCTTCTATCTTTAGTACTTTCTTCCATATGTTCTCAATTTTAACCTCAGGAAAGTCAACTCCTCGATGTTTCAGATCTTCTTTTCCCTTCTTAATCTTATCAAAGAACTCTTCCGGCAGGGTTTGGGCATTTTTTTTAATATGGAATTTTTCAAGTAAATCTCCTATGCCGGCGATATTTTGTTCGGCTTCTTTTTTCGCCATACTGATATCCCCTGCTTTGCTTATAAAAAGGGTACCGTATACATCGAAAAGAATGGCTCTAATCTTCCCCTTCGTTTCTCCCCTTTTATGAAAGTCTGTAGGTATGGGGTACAAGGGTCTGGAATATTGGAGAATTAATTCTTCTAATGACATGTTTGCTCCACTTAAGGATTACTTAAAAACCACCTGTTGAATATTTATGAAAAAATGCGTGGTGTGTCAAGGTCATATAGACACCATATTATAAGATTGACAACACAATCATATGAAGATATGAGGGCATGGCAGACCCTAAATAAAAGCGGGGGGATATTATCAATGGAAATGCAAAAAGTACGAAATCTGATGGTAACCGGTGGTTGTGGCTTTATTGGAAGCAACTTCATTAACTATATTTTAAATAAAACGGACTTTCGCGGAAGGATTATCAATGTAGATAAGCTAACCTATGCCGGAAATCCCGAAAACGTAATGGAAATAGAAAAAATGTATCCTGGAAGATACATTTTCGAAAAGGCGGATATTTGCGATTTCAGTTTAATGAAGGAACTTTTTTCGCGATATGATGTGGACGCAATCTGTCATTTTGCTGCTGAATCGCATGTAGACAGATCTATCAGGGGACCGGGAGCATTTATATACACAAATATCATTGGCACCTATAATCTCCTCGAAACAGCCCGTGCCAGTGCGGAACAATTCATTCTCTTTCACCATATCAGCACTGACGAAGTTTACGGCAGTCTTGGTAAAAGGGGCCTGTTCAGGGAAACGACTCCTTACCGACCGAGCAGTCCCTATTCCGCATCCAAGGCATCCTCCGATCATCTTGTAACGGCTTATTCTAAAACCTTTGGTCTCCCTGTAACCATATCTAACTGTTCCAACAATTACGGGCCTTATCAGTTTCCGGAAAAACTGATTCCTCTGGTTACCCTAAACGCAATGGAGAGAAAAGAACTGCCCGTTTACGGAGACGGCAAGAATGTCAGGGACTGGCTTTACGTAGAAGATCACTGTGAAGCAATCTGGGCTATTATGAATTCCGGGAAGAGAGGACAGACGTACAACATCGGTGGCAATATGGAAATGGAGAATATTGTCATTGTAGAAATGATCTGTGATATACTGGACGAAATCTACGGCCCCGACAGCGGTAATTCAAGAAGAAATCTAATTACCTTTGTTAAGGATCGACCCGGACATGACAGGAGATACGCCATAGACTTTACCAAATTAAACAAACATTTAAACTGGTCCCCCAGGGAGTCATTCGAGACAGGATTGAAAAAAACTATACAGTGGTATATTGATAATAAAAAATGGGTGGATCGGATCAAAAGCGGAGAATATAATTCCTGGATCGAAGAACAATACGGGGAATAAGGATATAAAGGCAATTTTGAATGTTGAATTTTTAATTTTGAATTAAGGACAAAGGAACAAGGATAAAGGCCCGTAGAGGATTATCGGCACCGAATAAAAGTTCAAAATACAAAGTCTAAATGCCAAGAAGAAAAGGTTGACATTTGAACTTTGTGATTTGTCATTTTCAATCCTGTTATCTTTTCACAGTGTCTTCAACAATAAAGGGGGTTGATCTCACTCCAATGCTCCCTTTTCTGACCCATATTCGGATTACCCTGATGGACTCTCCCTCCATTGTCACCAAACTCGGCATTTCTTCTACACCCTTTATATCCGCCGTGGCAAATTCGTAGTAAGATATATTTGAACTGAGAGGATCTATTATTAAAATGATTTTATCTGCATCACAAGGATGCTTCTCCGGCGTTCCAGTAAAGGAAATATGATTTGTTATAAAATCGGGCTGTCTTCTATAGGCATCAATTTCAAACTTTTCTGTATGTTCCAGCAGTTTTTCAATGGGCATAATCTCCTCCACTTATTAGATAAATAGGGACTGCGAATTTTTTTCCATCAGAAAATGGTTGCCCTACCTGCCTGTCCTAATTACCCACTTTTTGTACAATGTCAAGTAACAGTATTTTTTATTGATGGAAAGTACCCCTTATGATAGAAGCGACATATGCTGAATGTGGGATTAACAGGTGGAATAGGAAGTGGAAAGTCAACCGTTGACGGGCTTTTCAGGGCAAAGGGAGCATATATAATTGATTTTGACGAACTTGCCCATCTTGTGGAAGAACCGAACGGACCGGTATGGAAAGGAATTGTTGAGAATTTCGGGAGGGAAATCCTCAACGCGGACGACACCATAAACCGGGAAAAGCTGGGAGATATTGTTTTCCGCGACAGAGAAAAGCTGAAAAAATTGAACAGCATTGTTCACCCTGCTGTTTTTGATGAATGGAAAAAGAAGATTAACGACATCAGAAAAGAAGATGCCATCATCATCTCTGACATACCGCTTCTCATAGAAGTGGGAATGCAGGATGCGGTAGATATCACAATCCTTGTCTATATATCTCCCGAAGAACAAATTAAAAG
>CAZKGS010000288.1:0-3063 GCA_964552105.1 uncultured Syntrophaceae bacterium | reverse complement strand
ACTGATCGTTTTCATTCATCGGGTTTGAGGCTTTGCCCCGCTTCGGTTTTTGTCATATTTTTTCCAGAGTTCTCCGATTTTTTGGATTTTTTCATTCGTGCAACCGACTCTATTGTGCCATTTATTTTGATCCCTGAAATAAATCCACTCAAACAGATCTAATATTTCACATTCAACCCTTTCATTGAAAGTTACAAAAACAGATTCAAATTGCTTTTTCTTGCAAAATTTTTGTTACAAAGGCTTATCTCTCCAAATTAGTCAGTATCAGATCACAACACTTTTCTTTTCTCACCGGTAATAAACCTCTATCAGTACGGAAGTCCAATGAAAGACGGATCAAGACGGTGTAATGGGTGAATACCAGATGAAGATGATACAGTTACCATGGAATCAAAGAGAGAAATACAAAAAATTACGTCATAAATCGAAGATGACGCACTTCTCTGTGCTCATACGACACCAATCCTGTCACATTGGACTTTTTTCAGAATCAATACAAAACGCAGGGATTTTTGTTGCTCTCTGCATCCTGGTCTGCTGCCTGCTGATAAGCACTGCAAGCGCAACCGGAACCGGATCCCTTGCTCCGGCATCTGATGGCATTAATGATATCGGGGGAATGGATCCGATAATGGACGATGATCGCCCAAGCGTGAGGGGTTCTATCACTTCATCAGTTGCTGTATCTGAAGTACAAACCTATTTGAACCAGTCAGGGTCTGAATCTGAACCCGCTCCTGGGTGGAAGTTCAGGGGTAACCTGAATAATACCGGTGAGTATGATGATGGTGGTATCAGGCCGGGGAATGTGAAATTGTGGGAATTTGATATGGTTGGTTCACCATCAAGCCCTGTAATCGTTGATGATGTTGTGTATATTGGATGTTCGGATCATAAGGTCTATGCACTTAATGCCGAAACGGGTGAGAAAATTTGGGAATTTATCCAAAGTTCCGATGATTTTATTGGGCATGGTCTCTTCTCTGCCCCTGCAGTTACTAACAATGTTTTGTATATCGGATGTAGAGATGGCAAAGTATATGCACTTAATGCCGAAACTGGTGAGAAAATTTGGGAGAATTTTGTCAATTGCTTCGAATCCAGCCCAACAGTTTTAGATAATATCGTGTATATAGCAGGTGATAAGGTTTATGCACTTAATGCCGAAACTGGTGAAGATATCTGGGATTTTGATACTAATAATGAATACCTTTCCAGTCCTGCGGTTTCAAATGGCATTGTCTATGTAGGAAGTAGACCTATATATGCACTCAATGCCGAAACTGGCGAAAAGATATGGGAGCATTCTGTTAATTATTATTCCTTTTCCAGCCCTGTTGCTTACAATGGCATTATATATGTTGGATGTTCAGATCAGAAAATCTATGCATTTAACGCCGACACTGGTGAAGTGATTTGGGATTATTATTTAGGTGATTTTTGTTACGACTCCAGTCTTTGTGTTTCAGATGGTATAGTCTATTTAGAAGGATCAGGTGGGATAATCTATGCATTTAACGCCGACACTGGTGAAGAGATCTGGGAAATTGCATTAGATGGTTTAATATCTCGTTGTCTATCTATTGCAAATGGTGTTATATATATCCATGTAGTTGATATTGGAGATGATGATTCAGTTTCATATCAATTATACGCATTATCAGCGATAACTGGGGATATTATATGGGATATCTTATTAGAGTCATTTGAAGGTTCAATTAACGTTGATTTAGATTGTTTAGATTCAAACATTGTCGTTGCTAATGGTAAGGTTTACGTTGCAAACTCGTATGAAACATTTAGTGGTTTGTCTCCATTCGGTGATGTTTCTACTGATGGTATTAATATTACAAATGTGGGATATTCTGTTGATACATTTAAACTTCATGTTATCGGTGACAATTTCATAGAACAACCCCTCGCCAATTTCACCGCCAATATAACATCAGGCACCGCTCCGCTTACTGTCCAGTTCACCGACAGTTCCATTAATTCCCCAACATCGTGGATCTGGACCTTTGGTGACGGGGAAACAAGCATCTCCCAGAATCCAAGTCATACCTATGTAGGTTCCGGTACCTACTCGGTCTCATTGACTGCAACAAACACTGCAGGTTCAGACACAGAGACTAAGGCCGGGTACATTAATGTCACCTCCCCTGATACCGGGAATAATCTCCCCCTCTATCCCGGCTGGAACTTCATCTCGGTTCCGAAAATCCTTGAGGATGGATGTAATACTCCTATCTGGCTAGATCAGTATATCAATCCACAGGCTCATTCCATGTGGGGATACAATGGGGAGACAGCATCCTGGGTACAGATGATGGCAGATGATCCAATAATCCCGCTTGACGGCTACTGGCTCTGGAATGCAGAAGAGACGACCGTACACTTCACATTTAAGGATATGGGACAGCAACTGCCGCCGACAAAAAACCTTTTCAGCGGCTGGAATGCAATCGGGTTTACCGCGATCATCCCGGCAACTGCCCGTGATACCCTGCTCTCGGTGCGGGATGCCTGGGTGAGTGCGATTGGGTTTGATGGTCTGGGTCAGCGGTACGAGAATGGGATTATTAATGGGGGATCCGGGGAGTTTGCTGACATCCGGGATATGTATCCCGGGCATGGGTACTGGCTGTATATGGATGATGACGGGATTTTGAATTCACTTTTGTGATGTCAGAGAAGAAAGGGAGAATTTGAAGCGGGAATAAAAAAAGAGATGAGAAATAGTGTATACCTGTTGGAAGAACGTTGATATTGAATGCAAAGATAATTACGTAGTAGTTACAGTTCTCTTTCAATATCAGGCAGGCAACTCAATCTCTCCGGCAGCAAGTGGCCGGACACAGATTTTACCGGTATGAACCTCCTTCATTACTTTGTCTATCTTCTCTGAAGTCTCAAAAGAGAACCATGATTCTCCGCATCGCTCCAATATTATAGGATATAGATGATGATTTTTGAATTCAAGCTCCCTTATTGGATTGCGCCAATAAGAGGCTGTCCAGAAATCGGGTGAAAATGGAAAAATGGATCAAAAATTTCTCCAAT
>CAZKGS010000287.1:0-3067 GCA_964552105.1 uncultured Syntrophaceae bacterium | reverse complement strand
AAGAAGGGCAAAGAGAACACAGGTTTTATCAAAGAGCGAACGCTGTACCCGTGCCGTTTACGGACGCCACATCGGTGCAGCATGGTTGAAACGTGAAAGTGGTTGAAAAACTCGTCAATCTTGTCAAAAATACGAACATCAGCTTGAGTTTGGGAGGCGATCTTGATATGGTTCATATGAGCCCTTTCCTTTTGATATTATTGTGTTTTGTCACAGATTCACTATAAATCAAAAGACTGGGCTCTTCAAGTATTATTTGTTATAATATTAATATGTTAAACCATATCACGCCTCGTATTTATTAAACCCGAAAGTTGAGTTATTAAAGTAAAAGGGAAATAAATGGAAGACAAAAAGGTTATATCCGTGCGCAAACTGGCCGCCATTGAGCGTGCAAAGGCCCTGGGTATCCCGATCGAGAAACCTGAGATATTGGAACTGGAGCGTCAGGCTCGTGAGTGGAAGAGGCGTGAGGAAATAAAAAAGCCTGAAGTCCAGCCTCCAATCTCCGAAGTCCAATATCCAGCGTCGAACTTTCAGGGTAATTTGCAGGAAGCGAAAAGCATGATAAGCGATCCTTCATCCATTATCCTATATGAAGGAGGAGTGGAACGGAAAATGAGGGATAAGGAAAGTAGTAAGAGTCGTTTGGGGTCAAAAATCTCAGATCATGAATCCGAAACTCGTGAAGGATTTCACTGGCAGCCATACATGTCAGAACAAAGCGAAGTTGAGAAAAACCCCAAGGATTTGAACACCGCTTCTGTGTCGCGTATTGCAAAGAAGATCATGGCGAGAGAATGGGCCAAGGCATTGGGTAGAAGGAATTTTGACGGTGGACAAGCCGTGGTTGAGCGGGAAGCGGAAGCACACAGGCAAAAAAAGTTGGCAGAAAGAGAAAAGAAAGAGCGTGAAGAGCAAAGGGCTAAAAAGCAGAGGACAGCCATGGAAGCGGCCCTTCGGATTTTCGGAAGAAATCTTTTGAATATAACTGAACCTGTTAACCCGGAGGCAGTAGAGGCTCTTCTGGAAAATACCTTGAGTGAGGTGGGAGAGATAATAAGCATAACCTGGCAGCCTGACGGGTGCAGTATATTGCTTGAGCCCTGGGAGGAAAAAAGGCTGAGGAAAGAAAATGAAGAGACAATACCTGCCGTATTTGAGGTAACAATTGATGACAATTTGAATCTCGTTTCCTACCGAAAGCCTGAAGAACCCGATATGCTCCGGCAAATCCAGAAAAAAATATTCTTGAAAAAAATACTGAGCAGCTTCAGGAAATTATCCGTACAGGACATCCATGCCTTTGAAGATGCAGTTGCCGAGGGGGGTCGTATCCTCCAGCTAAAGCAGGTTAATGAAAGCTGGAATGTAAAATTCGAGCCATGGGAAGAGATGCGAAAGCGAAATATAGAGCGGAAAGGTAAACCTCCTGTTGTGACCTATGTGATCAAAGCAGACAAAGGTTTTACTGATATCTCCTGCGAGAGAATTTGAGTTTGGCAAAGAGTCCTGTCCTGAACTTAAAAGTTTTTATAACCAAGAATTGGACGAACTGATTGTAAGTTAACGGAGGTCTGATTGATGGCAAAAGAAGGGAAGTACGTTTATTGCGTCATCGAAAGCAATGAGGGACGGAATTTCGGGTCAATTGGTATCGGCGAGCGGGGGGGTATCGTTTCAACCATAGGCTATAATGATATCAGCGCTGTCATCAGCAGCTCTCCCATGACGAAGTACGTTATCAACCGGGAAAATATGATCGCCCATGAAAAGGTCATTGAGGAGGTAATGAAGGATTATACGGTACTGCCTGTGCGGTTCTGTACCATTGCCGCAAGCGCGGAAGAAGTGCGCACACTCCTTAGAAGACGATATGCGGAATTCAAGGGCCTCCTGAGAGACATGGACAACAAGGTTGAAATGGGGCTACGAGGAATCTGGAAAGATATGAACCGGATCTTCAGTGAAATAGCAGAGGATAATCAGGAGGTCAAAAAGCTCAAAAAAAAGGCAGAAAGTAAATCGGGCAAGGTTGACAATGCATCTAAAATTTCCCTCGGCAAGGCTGTAAAGAAAGCTCTGGATGCAAAAAGGGACGATGAAACCGGGAAGATTCTGAATATGTTTAAACGGTCGTCTATTGATGTACGCACAAATGATCTGTTTGGAGATAGCATGTTCTTAAACGCCGTTTTCCTGATAGACAGAACACGGGAAAAAGAATTCGATTTTCTGGTTGAGGATCTGGCAAAAGATTATGGGGAGCGGGCGACATTCAAATATGTCGGCCCGGTGCCGCCATTTAATTTTGTTAATATTGTGGTGAAATGGTAGTTTGTAGGCAGGTAACGGGGGTCAGGTCTTGCTTTTTGCCATTTAATGACAAAAAGCAAGACCTGACCCCGCTACAGCATGGAGGCAACTAATGAAGGACGATAAAAAGAAGAAAGATCAGGGGGAAAAATCTGAGGGCCCAGACATTGATTTCGGTCTTGGCGGTCTTTTCAAGGGGCTTACTAATTTGATCGATGCCGCCACCAAGTTGGCTGAAAAGGGTGAAGAGCTCTCCAAGACGGGGGAGATCCACTTTGATGGTCTGGATAAGATCAAGGGGCTTAAGGATTTGAAAGGTGTCTACGGGGTAAGGGTTCGTACCATGGCTGACGGCAGACCTTCAGTACAGTCATTCGGGAACATCAAGAAAACTCCCAAGGGTCCTGTTGTCGAGGAGGTACGTGAACCCATTGTGGATGTCTTTGATGAAAAGACCGGAATAAATATAATCGCAGAGATGCCCGGTATCGAAGAACAGGACGTCAATATCGAAATCAAAGGGGATATCCTCAATATCAGCGCTGAAAGCAAAGACAGAAAATACCATAAAGAAATTCTCCTTTCCCGCCCGGCAAAGGCTGAAGATATGACATGGTCATACAAAAATGGAGTGCTGGAAATCAACATAGCGGGCAGTGAATAGTAGCGTGGGGTCTCTGTGCCCCACATGCAGGGTAGTTAGTGGGTAGTGGTCAGGGGTAAGTTGTATGACAGGCAAGAAAAAAATTAA
>CAZKGS010000286.1:0-3073 GCA_964552105.1 uncultured Syntrophaceae bacterium | reverse complement strand
TTCGCGGAAGAAAGCAGATATAAGATCGGACCCGGTGATTCTATTGAGATTTCTGTCTGGAAGGACGAAACTCTCACCCGTCAGATGATCGTACCACCCGATGGTATTATCGCCTTCCCTCTTATCGGGGATATTGATGTAACCGAACTGACTGTGACCAAACTCAGAGATGTTGTTTCAAAGAAACTGAAAGAATATGTGACTGACGCGACAGTCACTGTCCTGGTCATAAATGCCAGCAGCATGACAGCCTATGCCGTCGGCAAGGTAAACACCCCGGGACAATACCCGATCAACTTGAAAACAAATGTAATGCAGCTTCTCGCCATGGCCGGTGATTTGAACGCATTCGCTTCTCCAGGCAACATTATCATCCTTCGCCAGGAAAAGGACAAATCCATAAAGATACCCTTCGACTATAATGAAGTTAAGAAAGGAAAGAACCTGGAACAGAACATATTCCTCAAAAGAGGAGACGTCGTTGTAGTACCATGATCCTTTTACCTTGGTCCTTGAACCTTGATACTTTTACCTCAAACTAAGGAGGTTAAACCATGCATTCCAAATATTATACAGTTTTCATCATTTTACTTTTTCTTGTTACACCCTTTGGCGCAGCATTCGCTGCTGATGTCACTCTTACACCTTCATTGAACCTCAGGGGTGAGTACAACGATAACATTGATTTTTCCAGAACGAACAAACAGGATGATTACATCGGGACCGTAAGCCCCGGCCTCACATTCGGCTACGCCACTGATCGTCTGAACTTCGATGCCCGGGCTGTCGTTGACGTTGTCCGGTATATGGATCAGACGAACCAGAACAATGAAAGGCAAAATTACGGTCTGGATGCATCGTATCGAATGTTTGAAAGATTAAGCATCAGGGCTAATGGTTTCTATGTTAAAGACACAACCCTCGATACGGAACTCCAGGAAACAGGCCTTGTGGAACTGCGGTCGGAACGTGAGCACTATGGCGGGGGCGGCGGTCTGTCTTTTCAGATAAGTGAAGTTGCTGATATGGGCCTTGATTACAGTTACACGAAAACGGAGTACGATCTCGGTACTTATACTGATTCGGACGGTCATTCCGTCTCTCTCCCTTTCAATTATTCATTCAATAACCGCCTCGATGTATTGACACTGAGGCCTTATTATAGAAACACAAACTCTGATGAAGACAAAATCGACAGCTACGGCCTTTCCCTTGGCCTCGCCCATACATTTACGGAAACATTCACGGGCAGCGCCGCAGCCGGTGTTCGTTATACAGAGACGGAAGAACTTCCCTCGGGCCGCTCCGACGATTACTGGGGCTGGACCGCAGACGTCAGCCTTGATAAATCCTGGCAGACTGCCTCCGCGAGTTTAGGCTACTCACGTGATCTTGATTATACCGCCGAGGGGGAAACTGTCGAAGTAAACAGATTTTCTCTGTCGACCAGCAAAATGCTGACGAGCAGGTTCAGTGTACGGCTTTCGGGTTCTCTTTATTTCACTAAATCAAAAGGCACATCCCGGAATGAAGATACAAGATATTATGAAGTGACGCCTTCTCTGAATTACATGATTACAGAGAATCATTCGCTGGCACTTGGATACAGTTATTCAAACGAACATGACAAAATGTTGACAGATGACCGTGATCTAGATCGAAACATGGCATGGCTCACCCTGAATTTCAATTTCCCGCAAAAGTGGTAGTTTTTTGTGAATCACGGATAAATGATCAAATATTCGGCCTTGAGCATTGGTCATGGCACCATTGTTGCTTATTAAAACCTGTTACCTTGAGGTAATCGGCCCGTTCAGGGAACGGGCCCTACATAGCATTCTATAACCTGTAGGGGCCGATGCCCTCATCTGCCCGTTCCCCTGAACAGGCCCTGCGCAATATGAATAAAGGAACATCTTTTAATGGAAACCATTAGTGAAATAAAAGGATTAATCAGGAGACGGATAAAAATATTCCTGTTATCTTCCATACCGGTTTTTATAATCGTGGTTATAGTAGCCTTCATACTGCCGCCGATTTATGTTTCCAAATCAACAATTCTCGTTGAGTCACAACAGATTCCCCAGGAATATGTAAGGTCCACCGTAACAGGCTATGTGGAACAGCGTCTTCAGTCTATTACCCAGCAGATTCTAAGCCGCTCCAATCTGATTAAAATTATCAGTCAATTTAATCTGTATCCTGACATGGTGGAAAAATACGCCACGGAAGTAGTTCTCGCAAAAATGAGGAAGGATATTATTCTGGAAACTATCCAGGCCGCTGGAAGAAGGGATAGAGATGCCACCATTGCTTTTACCCTTTCATATGAGGGTAAAAACCCGACAAACGTTCAGAAGGTCGCCAGTATACTTGCTTCCCTCTACCTCGAGGAAAATCTGAAAAAAAGAGAAGCCCAGGCCACACGCACAACCGAGTTCCTGCAGCAGGAATTGAATCACCTCAAAGAGCAAATCAATGGATACGGAAGTAAAATCAGTAAATTTAAGGAAGCCCATATTGGCGAGCTTCCTGAATACAACACCATTAATGTTAGCGCCCTGGATCAGCTAAGCAGGGACATTGACCAGGCTAATATGCAGCTCAGTTCCCTCAAGGAAAGAAAGGTTTACCTGGAAGGGCAAATTGCCAATGTAGATCTTTCGGTACCCGTTGTGACGGCAGGAGGAACAAGAGTATCCGGGGAAACTCAGGAAGAACGTCTTAATTCTCTTCGTCTGCAGCTTATCAACCTTCAGACCAGCTTATCAGACAAACATCCCGATATTGTAAGGCTAAAGAAAGAGGTCCATGAACTGGAAGCCCAGACAGGGGAAACGAAAGTCTCTTCCGGTGATACGGAACGGCTCAACGATTTAAAAAATCGTCTTGTAACGATGAAAACCAGGTTAGGTCCACAACACCCTGATGTTGTCAAGCTTTCAAGAGAAGTGGCCGGCCTTTCCAGAGAAATACAGAATTCTGAAAAAGACAAGGCGGCCTCCAGGCTTACTTATCAAAGGGAGAGAAGTCCCGCCTATATGAGTCTTAAAACACAGATAGAATCGATCAA
>CAZKGS010000285.1:0-3102 GCA_964552105.1 uncultured Syntrophaceae bacterium | reverse complement strand
TGGAATATATTGGCGCCTACGGAGAAGTTCGTGCCGTGATTCGCAACAACCAGTCCCAGGAAGTCTTTTTCCACAATATCACAGCTACTGTTTATCATATCAATGATATCATAATCGACTGCATTCATCTTGGTGTGAAATTCAAGACAGGCAACCCCATCTCCCATATCCACGAGAGAAGCACCCAGGTTTGTCTTAATGACTTTTTCTCTTTCTTTCAGAGGCGGAAGCAGAATTATCTTCGGCTTATCCTCAAGCTTCAGATAGGTCTTCGTTTCAAAATCGTAGTAATAGTTGCCATCTTCCTTTTTGAGATAAAAAGTCTCACATTTTGCCTTCAGCATCTCGGTGATCTTTTTGGGAACCTTCAACTTCAGACTTTTCATTACTTCGACAGTTTCCCTGACACCAATTGCATCCCATGTCTCAAAGGGTCCCCTTTTGTGATTGTAACCCCATTTCATGGTGTTATCAATCCCAACAATAGTGTCTGATATTTCAGGAACACGGTTAGCCGCATAAATGAAATTCCTGCAGAGATATTCCCTGACCACATCGGCGGCAACATCTTCACCGCTGAACAAGGCTCTCAGTTTTACCTCAAAACTTCCTTCCGCTTTACCTGCTTCAGAGACAGAGGTAAATTTCGGTTTATCGAAGGGTACATATTCCATCGTGTTATAATTAAGAGTTAATTTAACTCTCTTGCCCTTTTCATCCTTTGTCTTTTTATAGAAACCCTGCTTCGTCTTATTCCCCAGCCATTTCTTTTCCATCATCTGATCCATGAACTCAGGCGGCACAAAGTAATCGGACATCTCATCATCCGGCACCGCTTCATGGAGATTCTTCATAACGTGATAACCTGTATCCAGACCGACCAGATCCATGGTTCCACCTATGGAAGATCCAGGCCTTCCCACTCCCTTACCAATAATAGCGTCTAACTCCGGTATTGTTAAACCTTTATCCACCATAATGTGCATCGCGTTCGATATATCGAAAACACCGATACGGTTGGCTATAAAATTGGGAACATCCTTGCAGATAACCACACCTTTCCCTAAAACATCCTCGCAGAATCGCGTTATGTAATCGACAACTTCTTTTTTCGTTTCCTCACCGGGAATAACTTCAAGAAGTTTCATATAACGGGGAGGATTAAAGAAGTGAGTTCCCAAAAAGCGTTCTTTCAGGTTTTTACTGAAATTCTCTGAAATCTCCTTGATGGGTATACCCGAAGTGTTTGTGGAAACGATGCAGTCCGGTCTTACGACCTTCCCAACTCTGGCAAACAGGTCCTGTTTTATCTTGAGATTTTCGATAACAACCTCGATAACCCAGTCCATTTCGGACAGTTTATCCAAATCGTCTTCAAGATTACCAATCGTAATCATGGCGGCATTTTTCTTGGAATAGAAACCTGCCGGCTTTGACTTTAACGCACCTGCCAGTCCGTTTGCGGCAAAACTGTTTCTCCATTCGGGGCTATCCTCCGACAGACCTTTTTTCTTGTCAGCATCGGTCAGTTCAAAGGGTATAATATCCAACAACAGGCATTCAATACCCGCGTTGGTCAAGTGAGCCGCTATGTTGGCGCCCATGACACCCGCCCCTAGAACGGCAGCTTTTTTAATTTCATACGACATATCATTCCTCCTTTCAATTAAGGCGAAAAGCTAAATCATCTTAACCATACCTTTGAAGACCAGGTCATTGTAAAATCAGATTCTTCAATCTTTAGAAATGACGACTTAACTTTCCTTTTAATGATTATCTCACTAATCTTTTTATTAAGAACCAAATGACTCTTCCAGCATCTCTATGGGAAGTCTGTCGCCAAGCTTAATGGTCTTACACCTTCCCTCGAGAGTTGGTAGAACACTAACTGCAAAGTTCTTTGCCGAAGCAATTTTTCCCTGATAGAAAGCAACTTCAGCATTTTCGCGGCCGAGGGCACGCTGTCTGGCTTTTGAACCTTCAGCATCAGCTTCCCTGTAAATGATGTCAAGCTTCTCCGTGGCAATTTCCGCCGCTTGCATCAGCAGCCAACCGACAACAAGATCACCCAGTATCATCAGGTACGGTCTTGCATTTAGTATGGGAAGCAAGAAACCAGCGCTCTTGCCCCATCTTCCGAACTGCTGTGTAAGGTCGCTTACGGCATTATGAGCATCTTCCAAATGCCCGTTGTATTCTTTTAGGACCTCATTTTTATTGATCTTTTTTATGGTATCACTTATTTCACCAAAAAGATTCAATACATTCTGACCTCTCCTCATGCTGAGTTTTCTGCCAACGAGATCAAGGGCCTGAACGGCATTTGTACCTTCGTATAGACTGGCAATCTTACAATCCCTCATATACTGTTCTACGGGATACTCGGCACAGTAACCGTAACCGCCATGAACATCTATGGCAAGGGAACATATTTCAAGGGCCCTGTCTGATGAAAAGGCCTTACAGACAGGAGTCAGAAGTTCCATAAAACCATGATATTTTTGCTTATCTTCTTCCGTTTCAGCAACCTTTTCCATATCAATACAGAATGCGGTAAAATAATTCATTGCCCTGATGCCTTCTACGTAAGATTTCATCCATAGAAGTGTCCGCCTGATGTCCGGATGTTCTATGATGGAAACTGCTTTGGCTTTGGGATTTTTCATCTCCCAGATCGGAGGGCTCTGAATCCTTTCTTTAGCATACTGCAGTGCATGTTCGTACGCGGCCGTCGCATGTCCCAGCCCCTGCATACCGACCTCCAGCCTCGCTTCATTCATCATCTGGAACATGATTCTTATGCCTTCACGCTCCTTGCCGAGAAGCTCACCGATACACTTACCCTCATCGCCAAAATTCAGCGTACAGGTAGCGGAACCCTTGATACCCATCTTGTGCTCAATATTGCCGGTATTGACATCGTTAAACTCTCCCGGGCTGCCATCATCGTTCACCCTGTACTTTGGAACTAGAAAAATAGAAATTCCCCTTGTACCGAGGTAATCTCCCTCGATCCTCGCAAGAACGGGATGGATAATATTTTCGGCAAGGTCATGATCTCCGCAGGAAATAAAACACTTTGTGCCAGTGATGCTGAATGTG
>CAZKGS010000284.1:0-3105 GCA_964552105.1 uncultured Syntrophaceae bacterium | reverse complement strand
CACATCTTAAATATTAAGTAACGGTATCAACATACTCCCTTTTTGCCCGACCCCTTTTTGCCCCGACTTATGTGGAACAGAGGAAATAATGTCTCCAATATTTTCAGTAGGCTGGCAAAAGTGTGCTTGACAAAAAAGGAACAGGAACTATATTAGAGAAACCTAATATATAAAATTCTTATATAACTGTACAAATACCTCATTCAAACAGGTGATAACGGCATGTGGCGATGGTGCCAGGGCAGCGTATTCCACCCAACTCTACGTGGAAGATCTGAATGGGGTATCGTACGATAATAAACCGGCCGGAAAGGCAAAAGAAAAAGGAGAAAACGAAAATGATATTTGATGATAAGACACGCCAGCAAATCAGAGAAAAATTCGAGGCGGAACTGAAGGATGACGTCTACATCAGGCTGTTTTCAAGCAGCCTTATTACAGGTACGGGAGATGGCAACAAAGAGTATGTCGATTTTACAAAAGAATTTCTGAAAGAGTTGTCAGAGATAAACGATAAAATCCATATCGATTTTGAAGACATGTATGGAGAAGAGGCGAAGAAAAGAGACATCACCGTTTCACCATCAGTTATTATTGGTGACGGCAACGGGTGGTATCCAGTGCAATACTTCGGGGCACCCGCGGGATATGAGGTTGGTTCTTTCATTGAAGCCATCTCAATGATTTCAAACGGAGATAGCGGTCTCGACGCCTCGTCCAGAAAAAAGCTGGAAAATATTGATAGAGACCTGCTCATAGAGACATACGTCACTCCCAATTGCCCGCACTGCCCCAGAGCAGTCGTCCTTTCCAATCAGATTGCCATCGGGTCGGGCGGGAAGATAGTTTCACGATGCATAGAAGCCCAGGAAATGATGGAGCGGGCACGAATGTTCAATGTTTCGTCCGTTCCCCAGCAGGTCATCAATGAAGAAAAAGGCTCTATCACTATAGGCGTGCAACAGGAGAGAACCTTCATCAATCAGGTACTTGAGTATGGATCTGACCGTGCAAAAGAGATCTTGGAAAAAGAGGAAGAGGAGAAAAAAAGAAAAGAAATCCTGCACGATAATCCCGATTATCCGGTTGTTATTACTGATGGAAATATGGATGAGGCGATTGCCAAATATCCCTTTTTGGTTGTTGACTGTTGGGCTGAATGGTGTGGGCCCTGCAAGATGATAGGCCCTGTTATTGAAAAACTGGCATCGAGTCAGAAGGGTGATATCGTCTTTGGCAAACTCGATGTTGATAGCAATCCCAATTCTTCGGCCAAGTTCGACATCCGATCCATACCAAACCTTCTCGTATTTAAAAATGGTGATAAAGTGGGAGACGTTATCGGTGCTATGCCGGAAGAGATACTACTGGAAAAGATTAATTCGTACAGATAGATAAAAAACAATTTTTATAAGGAAAATACCCGCATGCTTTTTGGCGACGCGAAGTCGAGCGTCGAGGCAGTTATCTCGGAATTCAAGAAGAACTGACGCGCCGGCGAGGGTGTCCTGCAGTAAGCTCGGAACAAATAATGGAGGCGCTTTGACAGGGGGCAGGGGTCAGTTCTTCATTCTTAAATCTGGTGAAATGATTTTAGCAAAGAAAATATCCAAGCACAATTACTATGCACTTTTGTGGCATGCCCTGTTCCTTGCATTGGCTAAAAACTTTATGGATGTTGATACGATTATCCCTGCCATGATGATTGATGCCGGAGGCACTTCTGTGCATATTGGCGTGTTAACGGCCATAATGCTTGGAGGTTCAAATCTTAGTCAATTGTTTTTTTCTCCATTCATTAGTAATCAACCGATGAAAAGAGGTTATCTTTTATGGGGAATAAACGCGAGAATATTTGCTTTAGCATGCCTGGCGTTCCTTTTCTTTTTATCTTCATGGATAACGGGCAGTCTTTTAATTATAATGATTTTCTTATTCATCTCTGTGTTCTCGATAAGCGGTGGATTTGCTAACATCAGCTATACAGACATACTCGGAAAATCAGTTTTGCCAGAGAGCAGAAAATCTTTTCTCTCAGTCAAGCAGGTAATTGTAAGCGCCGGTCTTTTTGCCTCAGCTTATTTCGCGAGCAGAGCTCTGACACTAAAGGCGTACCCAATCAACTACGCGTCTCTGTTTGTTATTGCAACTGTGATGCTCACAATTGCATCTGCAGGTTTCTGGCAACTGAAAGAAGCTAAGGTATCAAAACAAGAGGTATACAAATACAAGAATTTTATTCGCATTATTTTACACGAAATCAAGGCGAATAAAAAACTGTCGCATTATCTTTTAGTTGTTAATACCCAGGGGGTCTCTTTGGCCCTAATGCCCTTTTTAATACTTTATGCAAAAGATGTCTTAAATGCCACAGGCAGTGATATTGGTAATTATCTGATTTTTAAAGTAATTGGAGGAGTTCTCGTTGGTGCGCTACTTTTTTATCATTCTAATAAATTGAAATACCAACGCTTATTGTACATTACTTCAATATTAGCCTTTGTCATTCCCCTGTTTGTGTTGATATTTCCAGGGCATTTTTTTCTTAACCTTTCATTTTTAGCTGGTGGCATTGTTTTTACGCTTCATAATATAAGTGTGGGCGGAGTCCTGCTTGAAGTATCGACTAATGAAAACAGAGCATTATATACAGGAATAGTCGGAGCAGGGAGTGTTGTTCCGGTTATTTTTCCACTTATCGGCAGTTGGGTTATAAATTACTTTGGGTTTTCAACTTTTTTCATTTTATTCATGCTTATAATCAGTTTCTCACTTTATTTCATTTTTAAATTGGATTGTCAGGCATAAAACCATTTCCTTTGCTGTGTAAATAACATATTGACATATGTCACCTCAAGGGTTACAGTATTTTTGTGGTTTGCAGCAGTAAATATCTATGCCAAAAGAAATGTCTTAATAATGATAAAATCTTTTTCGCACTCGGGGCTTGAAAAGTTCTTTTATGATGGCAATAAAAAAGGAAACGCTTACAAGGTTAATTACGAGGATTATCATTAAAACCAATAACACTCTACAGATCTGAGAGGGTAAGTAAAATGAGAGCAAGAAAAAGATCTCCGTCCCATCCCGGACGAATTATTCGGA
>CAZKGS010000283.1:0-3112 GCA_964552105.1 uncultured Syntrophaceae bacterium | reverse complement strand
AGAGTCAATCAAAGTAATAAGTCAATTTACAAAAAATATGTTTGAATAAATAAAGCAAGGAGGAAGAAATGGATTTTGAATTATCAGAAGAAATGAAGATGTTGAGAGACATGACGTACAAGTTTGCTCAGGCAGAAATAGCGCCTTTTTCAAAAGAGTGTGACGAAGGGGAAATTTACACTCCGGAAATCCGGAAAAAGGCGGCGGAAAACGGCCTCGTTAACTCGTGGGTACCGGAAGAATACGGCGGAGCGGGCGTGGGAATCCTGGGAAATGCCATCGTCACGGAAGAGTTGTCCAGGATAGATATGGGTATCGGTCTTAACGTATGTGCCGCCGGATTTGGCTGTGAAGGTGTCTTCTTCTTTGGCACAGAAGAACAGAAAAAGAAATATATACAGCCCGTTTGCAGTGGCGAGTGGGTAAGCGCCGGGGCATTTACAGAGCCCAATGCAGGTACAGACGTGGCCGGATACCAGACAAGGGCTGTAAAGGACGGCACAGATTATGTAATCAACGGAAACAAGATGTTTATTACAAACGGGACGGTTTGTGACTGGATGCTCACTCAATGTATCACAAATCCCGATGAGAAAGTGCACAAGAGTTTCAGTCAGCTCGTTGTGCCGGCTGATCTCCCGGGTATTACAAGAACTAAAATATCCGGGAAGATGGGGATCAGATCCAGCAATACGGCGGAGATTGCCTTTGAGGATGTAAGGGTTCCCCAGGAAAATTTAATCGGCAAGGAAGGAGCGGGGTTCTCCCAGTTGATGCACTTTTTCGATGTGACCAGGGTCATGGTTGCCGGCCAAGCGGTCGGGCTTTCCCAGGGCTGCCTCGATGAGTCCATTAAATATTGCAAGGAAAGAACGGTATTCGGCAAACCCATCGGAGCCTACCAGCTCAGCATGAAAAAATTGACAGAAATGGCAATCAAGGTCGAATCTTTAAGAAACCTTGTCTATAAAGCCGCCTGGCTAATTGATGAAGGAAGGCCGGACTATCACCTAGCGGCAATGGCCAAGTTCCTGGGTGGCGAGACTGCCGTATTCTGTGCCAATGCCGCTGTTGAACTCCATGGAGGCTATGGCTATATTGATGAATACAACGTCCAGAAATGGTACAGGGACGCCAAGATCCTCGAACTCTATGAGGGCACCAAGGAAGCGGAAATCATGACAATCGGTCGTGTTTTAATGTCTAAATAAAAAGAATCTATCTGGTGACACCCCTTTTTTCGTAAAAGAGGGGTGTCATCACCATCCCTGCACTGGTCGACTGAAATCCCCCCCCTTTTTTTTCTTTATTGCCTTTGCCTACTATTTATAATCAAATAAGGGATTGCCTTAAAAGAATTTCCCCGTGAGCCAGAATAGAAACATTCCAATAATTACCGTTCCCGCGAGGGATCTTGTCTTCACCGCAAAGGCAAGGGTCGGCACTGCCACGATAAGCTCAGGAAACGCAATAAAGAGACATATCTATTTGTAATTTTCAGACATTTGGTGCTGTAGCAAACTGTCTCGTAATGAAGCAGAAGGCTGGGATTCTTTTGATCAACTGCTTTGCAGCAAGATAACCGTCTTCGTCCCAGCTTTCGCATCGGATTTTTTCCTTGATAAATAGAGCGATCATTCTACATTACGGCGGCATGATATTCTCGGTGGTGCCAAAAACTTTTTCGGGGCATCTGTGTACCCAATATTGAACAACTATATTTTTGTAACTGTTGAAGGTGAATAAGGCGCACCTATATATTGTGGTCATTATTCCATTGACTCACAAGGCCGTTTTTCTTATACTCCCTTCACAAAAAAGGAAATTCTTATTAAAATAACAGAGATGTTCATACTTGAGGCCAACTGCATCGTCGATGGCAAAGGTGATTTATTCCGTACCAATCGCGCCCGAGAAAACCTGAAGCGTACGGCATCAAGGGTCAGGAAATTCGACATTGCTTCGATAAAGGACGGTTGGAATACACCCTTACCCAATCACAGGCTTAGGTGCGCATGTTCCCCGATGATCGCCATTGTTGAGGCACAGAGGCTGTTTTCCAGGCAGGAAGCAGATGCGATCATTATTTACGGGAAGGACCACATAAAATCGGCGTTTCGCAACAAGAAAGCCGAGCGAAACCAATTGATGTACCTCTATGGGGAAAACGGGCACATTCTCTCGGCATACAACAGGCTGGCCCAAGCGTTCCTAAAGGAGTGGCATATCAGTCCAAAATCGTTCCGATTGCTGGCGGGAGACCTATTTGAAAATCACTCCCGGGTGTGGCGCGGAAACCACCCGGCTGCTGAAAGGCCTGCAGCGAAATGGTTCGATCCGGTCAGCGATCTGTTCCGAGGCGTGGACTGCGCCAATCCCTCCATTGATTTTGAAGGCTGTCTGATTATCGGCACACGCGAGACGGCGAAGCGGTGCGGCATTGCGATTCAGGACTGTGTTCACATAGCTGGCTGCCAGGTCGAGCAGGCGTGTGAAGACATGCTGGAATCGATTCCCGAAATCGTGCCGTACCGCCACCTCAGCACGGCATTCGAAGAGACATGCAAACAGGCGCAAGTGGATTTTCGGAAGGCCTTTTTTTCGGGGAAGGCTCTGCTGGAGGCTTATACCTGTTATCCCGTGGTGCCCTTGGGGTTTCTTCTCGCGACGGGTTTTGTTTCCTCAGCCGATGAAATCCCGGGTTTTTTGAACCAGCACCCCGTAACGGTCACCGGCGGGTTAAACTTGGCAAAGGCCCCCTGGAACAACACCACCCTGTACGCGTTTGTTGAAATAGCGAAGCTCCTCAAAGCTGAGGATTCTCCTTCTATCGCCGGCATTCACAGCGTGGGCGCGCTCGGATACAAGCAGGCATTTGCAATTCTGGAGAATGTTTCGCCGGAGACCTGAGAAGTCTGCAGCACTCGGAATCACATTCTGTACGTGAAGCCGCAAAGAAACACCTGTCATCATATTTTAATCTAAATCCTGCTGAAATTATCATTTACGTTGTCCAGAACGATCTCTTAGGTTAAACAAGCAGCTATTATTTATTGCCTTTTCTGAGATCAGGGTAATGTACTTTCTGGGCGAGAGCCCTGCTCTCAGTGTA
>CAZKGS010000282.1:0-3125 GCA_964552105.1 uncultured Syntrophaceae bacterium | reverse complement strand
AAAATTGCCCTCTTTTTTTTTCGAAATTTTCTCAGATGACAAACCAGCATCCAGTCACATTTCATCCACCATCCACTGATCAAATGGCAGCTCTGTAGAATCAAGATGGGCTGGCGCCAGTTCCTGCAAAAAACGTGATGGAGGCAACATGGTGTTCCCCATACCTCTGGTATAATCGATCAGGGGGCGACAAAAATACAACTGGTCTTTGGCCCTTGTTATGGCAACATAAAAGAGCCTTCTTTCTTCATCTTCTCCCCCCGGTTCTTTCAATGCCCGGGCTAACGGCATCCTTCCTTCGGAACACCATATTATGAAAACTGTAGACCACTCAAGGCCCTTGGCCTGATGGATGCTGCTAAGTAAAATCCTGTCATTATTCTCACCTGAACTGTATGTATCATTTTCTTCTGTTATATTCGTCAATAATGACAGTTCGCTTAAAAACTCCTCCATGGAGTCAAACTTCGTGGAAAAATTCCCCAACTGACTGAGATCTTCCTCACGGGAGCTGGTATCCGTATATTTTTCCTGCATATACTCCCGATAACCACTATCCAGTATGGCATCTATAATTTTTACGGTTCCGTTGTCCTGATAGAGATCAAGGATGTTTTTGAGTGCATCCCTGAATTTTAAAAGGCCTGGTGTGACTGATTTTGTAACGCATTTCAAAAAATCTTCAAAATAAACTGATTGCAGGGGTTCCCTTTGGCTGGAAATGAATCCCCAGATTTTATTAGCCGTTATTTTACCTATCTTGTCGTACAGTTGTAATACCCTTTTCCATGCCAGCTCATCAAAAGGATTGACCGTAAGTCTCATAAAGGCTGTTACGTCCTTAATATGCGCCTGCTCGAAAAACCGAATACCGGACCGAACTTCAAAAGGAATTCCCCGCCTCGTCAACTCCATCTGCAGCTCCATTGAATGATAATGGGCCCGATAGAGTACGGCAATTTCCCCGAGAGGAATGCCTTCTCTCAACAAATCGATAATCCGCTGAGAAACAAAATCAGCCTGCTGGATTACATTCCTGACGGGAACGTAAATCGGCCTGACGCCCTCCCTTCTCACGGGCCTTAATTCCTTGTGAAACTGCTTCTCGTTATTCGTTATACTCATGTTGGCGATGTAAAGAATTTCAGGTGTACTGCGGTAGTTAGTTTCCAGTTTATATATTTTCGCGTCAGGATATCGATCGGGAAAATGAATAATATTGGAGAAATCCGCGCCTCTGAAAGAATATATGCTTTGCGAATCATCCCCGACAACCATAATGTTTCTGTGATGTGATGCCAGGAAATCCAAAATTTCCGCCTGGACAATATTAGTGTCCTGATATTCATCCACAAGGACATGCAAAAACCTGTGTGAATATTCCTTTTGGACCTCGGGAAAGTTGGCAAGGAGTTCCCTTACGTTGATAAGAAGATCATCAAAATCCATCATGTTTAATTCTTTTTTGCGAATTCCGTACCGGCGGGCAACCATACGAATTTCATCAAGACACGAATAAAAATAGGGATAGCGTCCGGTAACAATACTATCAATAGTACCTTTCGTATTCATGGCATAACTTATGATGTCTCCCAGAACATTCCCCTTGGGAAACCTGCCATTTTTCGTTTTGAATCCCAGTTCGGAAATGCATGTATTGACCAACTGTCTGGAATCTTCCTGGTCCATGATTGTATAATCGGGATTATAGCCGAGAAGGCGGCCGTATCTCCTTAACATGCGATTCCCCAGATGGTGAAAGGTGCCCCCCCACAACCTTCCTATCTCCGCATCTGTAAGCGCTTCTACTCTGGAAAGCATTGTGCGGGCAGCTTTATTGGTAAAAGTGGCAAGAAGAATACGCTCCTGGCTGACGTCAGATTCTATCAAACGGGCCACCCGGTAGGTCAAAGCGCGGGTCTTACCGCTTCCGGCACCGGCAATAACAAGAATGGGGCCGCCTTCAGACATAACAACTTCCAGTTGTTCGGGATTAAGATGTTTTTCGTAATCAACCATGGCTATATGAGTTTCAGGTTTAAAGTTTCAAGTTCCAAGTTGTTACTATAAGTTCCGGGAACTTCGAATTTTAGGCTTTAGATTTTAAACTTTTCTCGATCTCTTCAACCGTTTCCTTGCTGCTGAGAGAGAGAAAATCTTTGAGAAGTCCTTCGGCCTGGTAAAATCCAACAAGAGGTGCTGTTTTTTCATTATACGTTTCCAGCCGGTTTGTTATGGCCTCTTCCGTTTCATCATCTCTCTGTATGACGGGAGAACCGCATATCTTGCACTTTCCACCCGGTGCGGGCGGATCGCTTTTTATATTGTATATTGCCTGACAATCAGGATTAGAGCAGGTTCTCCTCGTTGTAAGACGATCCAGAATAACGTCCTTTGGAACATTGAGATTAACGACCAGATCCAAATCGATATTCACTTTTTCAAGGAGTACTTTTAGTTCCTCTGCCTGGGGAATCGTCCTCGGAAAACCGTCCAGGATAAATCCTTTTTCGCAATCATCCTCCTGAAGACGCGCCTCCATTATTTTCATAATGAGGGAATCAGGAACAAGATCACCCCTGTCCATATATTCTTTCGCTTCCTTGCCCAGATCCGTTCCCTCCCTGACGGCTGCACGGAGAATGTCCCCTGTTGAAATCTGAACTGATCCATCAAATTCTGAAAGAAGCTTGGCAACGGTTCCTTTGCCGGCACCGGGCGCACCTAAGAGTATGATTTTCATATAAAACCTCCACATTCATTATTCATTTTTTCTTTTGATTTATAATTTCTATGTCTTCTTAAGGCAGGGAACTATAGAAAAAACTATCGTCATGGTCAAGCAAATAGATGTAATAAATAGGAACTGCGACTTTTTTTCTATCAGAAAATGGTCGCTGTCTCAATACTGTCCGGTATGAATATCGCTTTCCCCGGTAGGGCCCGTTCCCCGAACGGGCCGATGAGGGCATCGGCCCCTACAAATGCCGGAAATAAAAGTGACTGAACAAATAGTGACAGCGACTTTTTTCTGACTGAAAATGGTCGCTGTCACTATTTATTCCTTATTCTTTTTCCATGTCTTCAATTCCCTGATTATCTCCTGATACCTTTCTTTGTCGTCG
>CAZKGS010000281.1:0-3127 GCA_964552105.1 uncultured Syntrophaceae bacterium | reverse complement strand
AAAACATTTACGGCTACAGCCCGGCAACGGCAACGGCTTGGGATGTGGTTAGAGCGATTGCTTATTCGGGGGCGACAAGGTAAAAACGTAGCAATCAAAGAAAGAGAAATATCGTACGGTTTTGTGGGATATTTTTTTAACACGGCAGTAGTAGGGTATTCTGGACGGAAGTCTGTTCAAAACTTCCCACACCAGTTTGGGCTGATTGACGCGTTGTGCGGGCTGTATTTTCCGTTCAGGGACGAGTATGATATACTGATAACATATCCTTCCACGTCAAATTCCCTTGACGGCTACAAGCCGGACGCGATTATCAAATACCGGCATAAGACGGAAGAGAAGGCTTTCGATTTTCTGGTTGAGTTTGAACGGACACGGACACCAAGAGCGATCTTTGACGAAAAAATTAGAATGAATGAGAAGTTGAAAAAATTCTGGAAATACGGACTATCCAAACAGACCAAGTTTCTCTATGTGTTCACAAACGAGAATTTTGACGTGACCACGAGGCCGGTTGAATATTCCGATTACCGGCCAATAATAGGGAGGGTTGAAAAGGAGTTCGGACATTTTTTACGAATGGCCCGCAAACTGCCAGAGTACCGGTACCGGTTCGCGCTTCTCCACCATTTCAAGGAATATGACAAGCCGGTTTGGTTTAGCCCGACCGGACATAAAATGAAAATTATAAATTAGTTATAAATTAGTTATAAAATATGTATACAAATAAATTTCAATTGGTAAAGTTTTTTTTCATCTGCTCAGTTTTATTTGGAAGTTTTTTGTTTGTGGAAAGCGTCAGCGCGGCGACGTATTATGTATCTCCGTCTGGATCGAATACTTCTCCGTATGATATATGGGCGAAGGCGGCGTTGCTCCCATCAACGGTAATCAATTACATTAAATCAGATGGTGGTATAGGCCCGCATACAATAAATATTGCGGCTGGGTCATATAGCGACAATATTAATATTAATCATGCAAATCATCATAATCTAACGATTATTGGGGCAGGCCCGAACAATACAATTATCACTTCATTGGCATCAGACTCTACTTTACGCGGATCCACAGCAGATTATGTTGCTATACATGGAATTAGTTTTATTATATCTAAAGCTGATAAATGGGCTTTCTATAAATCCAGCGGAGCTAATAATTGGAATTTTGAAAATTGTAACTTTTTCTCTGATGGTTCACATAATTCTACTTTGGTTTATTTGGATGATGATTTAATCAGCTTCACTAACTGCCAATTCTTATCAACAGATATAGGTGGATATCCTCTTTATGCCAGGGGTAATGCAGGAGGAATATTTCAAAACTGTATCGTTATTCCAAACAATAAGAGTAAAATGATAAATAGTCTCGCGTTAGTTTCCAGTGGTTCTTGGATTATTGATAGGTGTATTTTCGCTGGTATGAGATATAATGGCATTTATGTAGAAACAGGTACAGCTAATATTACAAATTCAGTTATCCAAGGCGGAGGCGGTCTGGCATATGCGTTTCCTATTCGTAGTGTTAATGCAAGTGTGACAACTGTCAATAATTTCCTCATTGGCGGCCTGGATCGCGCTACACAATGGTTTGTTGCTGCTGACAACATAGAAAGCACAAATAATATCATGACAAACGCCAATAGTAAATTTCAAACGCCAGCAAGGCGCGGCTATATTCTGGTTAATACAGATGATAGAGAAGCTTATGTTAGCGGTTATATTTTTGCGTTAGCTGACAAACTTGCTGAGTATGGATTTAAAGGGACATACAATGTGCTTGCATCATTATTTAATCCGCTATACTATGACATTGATGAAATACGAGACTTGATTTCCGACGAGACACTTGAGCTTGCCTCTCATGGTTATAGTCATACTGCTGTCATAACTGACCACGCATTAACTGTTACCTATATTGGGAGTGATACAAATCCAACTGTTGAATTTACAGAAGACCGCATCCTTCAATTTCGGACAACCGAAGGCAACGATGACGCAGATATAGATACAACTAATCCTTCATATGACACGTTGAATGAAATCATTACTGCTGCGCCTGCGGGCTGGACAATTACCAAGAGTGTGACAGTTGGCTACGTAGGCGATAGAGCTAAAGCAACGAGTCTTGTCGTTCAAGGAATTACTGCCGTACCATGTGATATAGATTTTGATAAATCGAGTTATGATACCGGATTTTATAAGGATGAAATAATTGATCCCAAAGCACACTTGACTGAAACAATAAACGCAGAAGGGAATATCACAGACCCACAAACTGGAAACACATATGAATGTAGAACATATACAGTACCTGGCACATATGTGGATGATGCCTCCAAACAGGCAGTTATCAATGCTGGATACATTTTTGGTCGCGGTGGTATGCTTGGTACACAACAACCAACATATGTATCGTACGGGACTTACGTGAAGATGTATAGTACAGGTGTACTTACAAGTAGCTATCTTGGGGGTGGTGGAGGAACAGAATTAGAAACTCGTTTACGAGCAAGAGCATTGGCTTGGCATGCTGTTGAAACAGGTGCTGTACTTCCGGTACTATCTCACGACTATAATGAAATAACTATTGAACAATGGGATTGGATACTTGACGAATGGAGTAAGTTTGGAGATTCGCTCGTTGTAACCAGTAATCAAATATTTGCTGATACTGTGCGTAATTCCGGACTCTGGACTGATAACGGAGATGGAACATATAGTAGAACCTACGACAATTATACCGATTATTCTCTTCAGTACGACTCACCTCTTATAGACATGGGAATTGATACAGACCTAACAACTGATATTTTGGGAAATCCAATTTACGGCACTCCTGATATAGGAGCTTACGAATACCAACCGCCGTTTACTTTTGTCGCCGACAAAATTTCCCAGACGGGCTCGGCTCGTCTCTACAGTGACGGCCAGTATCGGATGACAACCGCTTCGTCTACAACTGCGACTGCTAATTTCTCTGTTACTCCGGCAGAAGGCAGCTACTATGCCACCACCACCCAATATATGGATATTACAATTGACTCCTGGCTCACTTCAGGAACATACAATAAGCAGTGGACGGCAACTTCAACCGCTGGAGATTTTTTGACCCACGCCACCTCAAC
>CAZKGS010000280.1:0-3130 GCA_964552105.1 uncultured Syntrophaceae bacterium | reverse complement strand
AGGATTATTTTTTGAGCATAACGCAGAGATTGGGCGAAAAGACCATTAATCAACAAAATCATATCTGCGGTCGGGATTACACGATTAGCTGCATGCCGTCATAGGCAAAACGGATTGTCCCATCCTTTGATTCCAAGGTGCGATAGTCGTCATAACCCCGGTTCCAGTATTCCTCCAGGTGAACGAAGAGAATCTTTTTGGCCTGGAGGGTTTTGGCCAACTCTACAGTCTGCTCAAAGGTATAAAGAGTGGTTCTGGAAATATGATCAGCGGGGTACTTGAAACCGTGTTTCAATCCCTCCTCAAATATGCCCGGCTGGATGATTAGAAGATCGGCTCGCTTAACCTCATTACGGTGTTCCGGGAAGGGCTTGATGTCACAGGAAGCGTAAACCACCTTGCGCCCTGACTTTTTAAATACATAGACGAAAGACGATTGTGAACCCCGGCCAACGGGGATGGATGTTATATGAACATCTCCGATCCGGATCTCATCTCGAAAAGACTTAATCCGGACAAATCCGCTTTCCCGGTAGAAATCGATAGCAGGGCCATACTGGGAGCGAATTTCCTTTATGCGCTTCCTTAGCTGTTCCGGGAGCAACAGGCAGATCTGCTTTTTGGGGTAGGCTTGCCAAGTACGGAAATCAAGGGTGATCTGTTCTACTACACGAAATCCTTCAACGTGGTCAGGGTCCAGATGAGTAAAGAGAATGTGATCAACACGGCGAAGAGGTGAGCGATTCAAGAGACTCGTAATCTCAGCTGGCGTGTCAATCAGCAGGTTGATATCGTGAAGGAAAACTGAGGGTCCAGTCCTGGAATAGGGGACACCTTTTTCCCTGGCTTCCCTGCAGATCCTGCACTGGCAAAGGGGTTTGGGGATGACCATGCATCCCCCGGAGCCAAGGATAGTCCATTTCATATTGTTAGGCTTACTGCAGGATGAAAAACCTTTCCTGCTGCTTACTGATTCGAAGCAGGGAAGGCTTTATATCCAGGGTTACATGAAACTGGATTATAAGTTAGGCTTCTCCCATTTATGGAAGAAAGATGGCCTCAATGGGTCCCACCTGCCTACCAGCCGGTCAAATGCTGGGTGGGGCAATGTTGTCTTGAACATCTTGTAATAGTATAGTTCCTCTACGGACGATAACCACGGATTACCCGCTACCCTGTTGAATTCGGTTAACTCTGCTTCAGAAATTGCCTCTTCAGCCTGTTTACGCATGATATACGCCACGCCAGAGCCCTGTGCGAAAAAGCGTTTTGTCTGATAGATGATATGTTCCGGCAGGCATCCTTCGAATGCCTGGCGCACGACCCACTTTCCTGTCTGTTCCTCACCATGAATTTTGTGTTCCAGCGGGATCTTCAGGGCAAAGTCCATCACCCTGTCATCGAGGAATGGTGTACGACTTTCGTAAGAATTTGCCGCATTTAATCTGTCGAGCCTTTGCAGTGCTGTGTTATAGGCAACATTGATGAGGCTGTCAACTATGCTGGCGACCTCCTCCGGGTTGCTTCCCTGTTTGTACTGGCCGTCATATCCTGCGAAGAACTCATCCGCTCCCTCTCCGGTGAGAACGCACTTGACTTGTAGACCATTAATAAACCGGCCGGCCAGGAAATTGGCAATTGCTCCATGCACACAGCTTTCCTCGTACATTTCCTGGTGATGTATGGCCAGAGGCAATATCTCGTTTATTTCTTTTTCGCCAAACATTAATATATGATGTTTAACGCCCAGATATTTGGTAACATCCCTGGCCAGTGGGAGATCCTGTCCTTCTTCCATGCTGACCGTAAAACATTCTATGTCCGGTTTTATCTGATAGGCCATCCAGGCTATGAGACTGCTGTCCAGTCCTCCACTCAGGAGGATGCCCGTTACGGCATTATCCTTCATCCGTTTTTCGGTTGCCTCTATCAGGAGTTGCTTTACTACTTTTTTGGCCTGCTCGAAATCTTCGAACTCCGGGGTTTCAACCGCTTCGAATTTATATTTCTGAAAACCCATCTCGCGTGAGTAAATATAGCCGGGCGGGAACTCTTTGATATCATCTACTATATCAACGAGGGCCTTTGCCTCGGAGGCAAAGCATAGTCCGCCATCACTGTCATGTCCATAATAGAGAGGTTTTATGCCCGTACGGTCGCGGGCCAGTATCAGGCGGCCATTATCTGAAATAGCGCAGGCAAAATCTCCATCTATTTTTCCGGCGAACCGGGTACCGAACTTTTCATATAATGCCATCACAGTCTCGGCATCGGTCGAACTTCCTTTTTCCGGATTGTAAACACGCCCATCAAGAACTACTGACCGCTTGCCGTTGAATGTATGATGAGAACCGTCCTTGCAGTCAGCGCCCATGTTCAATTCATTACATCCAATATTTACCGTATCATTACGGTATATTCGTCTCTCGTGCGGACCCCTGTATTCGATCCTCTCAAGCATTTTATCTAATTTGCCATTGTCAGCACCTAAAATTCCAGCAATTCCTGCCACAACCATGCCTCCCTGTCTTTATGATTTTGTTTCCCGGAAAGAGTCAAGCACCCTGACGGCATCGAAACCGTCAACGCAGTATGCATCTGCTCCTATTTCGCGGGCATATTCCTCAGATACTGCCGCTCCGCCAACCAGAACCTTGACAGTGTTCCTGAGGCCGGCTGCTTTAAGTGCCTCGATTATTTCTTCCATAACCAGCATCGTTGTAGTCAGCAAAGCGGAAAGGCCGAGATAATCAGGTTTGTTTTTTCTGACGTGCTCAACGATCTTTTCCGTAGGAACATCTATTCCCAGATCCGCTACTTCGTAGCCGGAGCCCTTGAGCAGAATGGCAACGATATTCTTCCCGATATCATGGATGTCCCCCCTTACCGTGACTATGGCGAATGTCCCTTTTGTTTCAATATTAGAGGCTTCGAGATGTGGTCTCAGTATGTCCATGGCTGCGCTTACCGCCTCGGCAGATGCCAGCATATCGGGGATATAGTATTCCTTCGCGTTAAATTTTTCTCCAACGATTTCCATACCTGCAGTTATGCCATTTGTGATTATTTCATCAGCAGGAATGTTGTTATCCAGAGCAGCCTGTGTCAATTCCAGTACACCGGGCCCTGT
>CAZKGS010000279.1:0-3162 GCA_964552105.1 uncultured Syntrophaceae bacterium | reverse complement strand
GACCGCCGCCTTCGACCACTCGGCCATCCCTCCGACTTTATAAAGATTTTTGTTGGGTTTCGTTTTTCTCAACCTGATCTGTACTTATTGATTTTACTTTATCGGAGTAATCCTGTCAACTCCATTCATATACGGGACTAAGGCCTCCGGAATGACGACGCTTCCGTCTTTCTGCTGATAGTTTTCCAGCACCGCCACAACCGTTCGGCCTATGGCAAGTCCTGAACCATTCAGCGTATGCACAAATTCCACTTTAGAGCTTTCCTCGCGACGGAATCTGATACCGGCTCTGCGGGCCTGGAACTCTTCAAAATTACTGCATGACGATATTTCTCTGTACGTATCCTGCCCCGGCAGCCATGCCTCAATATCATATGTCTTTGAAGCGGAAAAACCCAGATCTCCCGTACACAGATTAACCGTCCTGTAATGAATATTAAGTCTTTTCAAAACTTCTTCAGCATTAAGGGTCAACTTCTCCAGTTCATCATAAGATGTTTCCGGCTTTGAAAACTTGACCATTTCAACCTTGTTAAACTGGTGCTGCCTGATTAATCCTCGCGTGTCCTTACCATACGATCCGGCTTCAGCCCGGAAGCAGGGTGAATAAGCCACGTAATATATGGAAAGATCCTTCTCATCCAGGATTTCCCCATGATGGATATTCGTAACGGGCACCTCGGCTGTAGGGATAAGGTAATAGTCCAAGCCCTCTATCTTGAAGAGATCTTCTTTAAATTTCGGGAGCTGCCCTGTTCCTGTCATACTCTGGCTATTGACCATAAACGGGGTGAGAACCTCGGTGTAACCATGTTCGGTTGTATGAAGATCAAGCATGAAATTTAGCAGGGCACGTTCCAACCTGGCTCCCATCCCCCGATACAGGGTAAAACGGGCGCCGGCAATCTTGGCTCCCCGGGCAAAATCGAGAATATTCAGGTCTTCCCCTATATCCCAGTGAGGCTTTGGCTCAAAATCAAATACGGGCTTTTTGCCCCACGTCCTCACAACAGGATTATCCTCTTCCCCTGTTCCATATACGACGGATTCGTGGGGTATATTAGGAATGATCATGATCAAGTCCTGGAGATTCGACTCCGTTTCCTTGAGCGATTCATCGAGTTTCTTTATCCGTGCAGAAACTTCACTCATCTTCGCGATAAGATCAGCGGCATCCTTTTTGTTCTGCTTTCGCTTTCCGATCTCTTTGGAGACCTTGTTTCTCTCACCCCTTAAGACCTCCACCTCCTGCAGAATATCTCTTCTCCCGCGATCCAGATCGGAAAATCTATCCAGGTCAAGATCCTGACCCCTGTCTTCCATTTTCTTTCGGACGAGATCAATATTTTCTCTAATAAATTTTATATCCAGCATTCTTTTCCCCTTTTCATCTGTTCCAGAGGGCCATTTTCACTACCACTTTGCTTTTTTTAAGTCAATATAAAATAAGGCAAATTGAACATTCTGTAAAAATCTCACTTACGACCCAATTTCCCTTTGACTGCCCCAAATACAGCAAACATCTCTCTGCTCTTAAAAAAGTAAGAGCAGGCGATAAAGATCGCAAGCCCAACCCCGATGGTCAGTACAAGGAAAAGAAGCCTGTCGTCAAAAGGCGCTTCGTTGTTCCATGGCATGATGTAACCGACAACTCCTATTGCCCCGGCCATGATAAGGGATGACAATATCATCCTGGAAACAGATACAAAAAACTCCTTTTCCAAAAACCGCCCTATCCTCCTTTGAAGCATGACGTACAGGACTATGACATTGACGGCGGAAGCAATAGAGGTAGCCAGGGCAAGACCACCGTGCCTTAAGGGAAACATCAGAATAACACCCATAATCATATTCACAAACAGCGCCACCACGGCTATTTTGACCGGTGTTTTTGTATCCTGAAGGGAATAGAAAACCGGCACGATAACCCGTACCAGCGAAAATGCCCAGAGCCCCACGGCATAGAAAAGCAAAGCCTCGGAAGTATATATCGTTTTCATGACATCGAAAGCCCCACGCTGGAAAAGAACAGAAATGATAGGAACACGAAGGACAATAAGGGCAACCATTGCCGGTATGGTAAGGAAAAGGATCAACTGAAGTGAAAAAGAGAGGGTTTTTTTCAGTTCATCCAGTTTTCCCTCCGCAACATACTCTGAAAAGCTGGGGAGCGCGGCCGTTCCAATGGCAATCGCAAACACACCGAGGGGAAGCTGAACGAGCCTGTCGGCGTAGTAAAGATACGACACGCTTCCAACGGCAAGAAAAGACGCAAGGAGAGTACTGACGAATATGTTTATCTGGTATACAGCGGCACCGAATATAGCGGGAAGCATGAGAAGACCTATCTTCCTGATACCGGGGTGGTTGAAATGAAAGTTCGCCCTTAACTTCACCCCCATCCTGGCGAGAAACGGAAATTGCATGACAAGCTGCAGTACTCCGCCGATGATCACACCAACGGCAAGTGTCATTATCGGCTCGTCGAAGAAGCCGCGGAACAAAAAAACAGCGGCTATCATGCAAATATTCAGTACGACAGGGGCCAGGGCAGGCGCTGCAAAGTGTCTCAGGGAATTAAGGATGCCCATGCACAGGGCCACGAGGGAAATAAAAAATATATACGGAAACATGAGGCGGGTAAGAAATACGGTCAGTCCGTATTGATCCGGATTTTTAGTAAATCCCCACGCGATGATTTTTACTATCCATGGAGCAAAAAGTATCCCTAGGAACGAAACCAGAACTAGTATAACTGAAAGGAGGGTAAAAGCGACACCGGCAAGCTCGACGGCATCTTCCCGAGACTTCTTCTTCAGGTATTCTGTAAAGACAGGAATAAAGGCGATGGTGAGAGACCCTTCCGCAAAGAGACGCCTTAAAAGATTGGGAATTCTGAAAGCCACAAAAAAAGCATCCGTTGCCAGACCGGCTCCAAAGAACCCGGCAACGACCACATCCCGGAGGAAACCGAATATCCGGCTGAGAAAGGTGGCGGCACCGACAACCCAGGCAGCCTTTGCAACGCGGGCATTCTCTGTCTCTCCGAAATAATTATCATTGCTCATAATAATTTATGGAAATAAAGCTGATGGCTTCGCAACCGGGGTCAAACCTCCACTATCGCGTGTTCGTGGTGGGGTCAAACCTCTACTATTGACT
>CAZKGS010000278.1:0-3210 GCA_964552105.1 uncultured Syntrophaceae bacterium | reverse complement strand
TATTTCAAAAAAACGGGATGTGGTATCCTGACTTTGGTGATCTTTCCCGCTGGAAGATTCCCGATAAGTACGTCTGGCTTGTTATCGTATCGGGTATACTTACCTTGCTTCCTGTCGGAGGAATAAAAATAGTAGGCCTGAATATACTTGTTATCTTGTTTTTTTTCTACCTGCTTCAGGGTCTTTCTATAGTAAATTTTTACTTCAACAAGAAGAACATGCCCATATTCATCAGGATATTGGGTTATTTTCTGATATTCGCTCAGCAGTTTTTGCTTCTCCTTGTAATTGGTCTGGGGTTGATCGATGTGTGGGCTGATTTCAGAAAGCTTGAAAAGGTGAAATAAAGTTTAAAGTTTCAAGGTTAAAGTGGTTTTCAGAAACCTGAGACCTGAAATCTAAAACTTAGAACTCGAAACTTTTGTAGAGGAGGTTTTTATGAAGGTAATTTTGAAAGAGAATGTTGAGTCTCTTGGAAAAATAGGAGATATGGTAAAAGTTTCTGACGGCTATGCGAGAAATTTTCTCATTCCCAAAGGGTTGGTAATAGAGGCAAGCACCAAAAATATAAAGGTTCTGACCCATGAGAAGAGAACTATAGAGGAAAAAGCCCAAAAACAGAGAAAAAAAGCGGAATTATTACGTAAAAAACTTGAGGAATTAACGTGTCCTATTTACAGGAAGGAGGGTGAACAGGGGAAGTTGTTCGGTTCTGTTACAGCCAAGGACATAGAGAAGGTTCTTGCCGATCAGGAATTTAAAATCGAAAGAAAAAACATCAAAATCGAAGAGCCGATCAAAACTCTCGGAGAGTTTCCTGTAGAGATAAAAATATATCCCGAGATTACTGCAAAGATAAAGGTTGTTGTTATTAGCGAGGAGTAGGGAAAGTCGCAATGAAGGATATAGATTACTCATTGCATAAAGTTCCACCTCAGAACATTGAGGCGGAGCAATCGATTCTTGGGGGAATCCTGCTGGACAACCACGCTGTAAACAGCGTTCTGGAGATATTGGAAGCAGGTGATTTTTATAGCGAAGCACATAGAAAAATTTTCTCGTCTATTGTTGATCTATCCGAAAAGAACGAACCAAGTGACCTGATTACCCTGAGCAATATTTTGCGGGACAAAAAACAGATCGACAATGTCGGGGGAATGGCATACCTGGCCTCCCTTGTTGACAATGTTCCGTCCGCCGCAAATATTGCATACTATTCTAAGATTGTTAAAGAAAAATCGATTCTACGTCGATTAATAGGAGCCTCTACTGAGATACTCAATAAAAGTTATAATACAACTGAAGACGTGGAAAATGTTCTTGATGATGCAGAGCATGCCATATTTGAAATATCTGAAAACAAGATAAAGCCCTCTTTTTTCCCTTTAAAGGACATAATTAAAGATAGTTTCAAAGCCATAGAAAAACTTTATGAGAAAAAGGCCCTTATAACAGGGATCACGACAGGTTTTGAAGAACTGGACAGGCTTACCGCTGGTTTTCAGAAATCCGAGCTTATAATTATAGCGGGACGGCCGAGTATGGGGAAAACGGCCCTGGCAATCAATATGGCCCAGAATGCGGCCATCGAAATGGGAATCCCGATAGCCTTATTTTCACTGGAGATGTCCAAAGAACAACTTGCCATTCGAATGCTTTCGTCGGAAGCGAGGGTAGATTCTCAACGTTTGAGAAAAGGATTTTTGGGTGAGACGGATTGGCCAAAGCTTACAACTGCTGCCGGGAGACTCTCCGACGCATCAATTTATATCGATGATACACCGGCTATTTCTGTTCTGGAAATGAAGGCGAAATCGAGAAGGTTGAAGGCTGAAAAAGGTCTTGGACTGATTGTTCTCGATTATCTTCAATTGATGAGAGGCAGAAATACGTCACTGCCGAGAGAGCAGGAAATATCTGAAATAAGCCGTTCACTGAAGGCGCTGGCCAAAGAGCTGGATGTTCCTGTGGTAGCTCTCTCACAGCTGAACAGACAGGTTGAGGCAAGAACAGATAAACGTCCTTACATGGCGGACTTGAGGGAGTCAGGTGCTATTGAACAGGACGCGGATGTTATCTTGTTTATTTATAGAGACGAGCTCTACAACAAATCAGAGGATAATCCGGAAAAAGGTCTGGCTGAAATTATTATAGGAAAACAGAGAAACGGTCCTACCGGCAAGGTCAAACTCGCTTTTCTTAATGAATACACACGTTTTGAAAATCTTACCACGACAAAGGAATATTATTAAGGACTAATTCTCCAGAAGTTTCGGTTCACTTCCCCAGTATGGAATCATGGCACGGAGTTTTTTCAGGGCCTCTTTTTCAATCTGTCTGGTCCGTTCTCTGGTTACGTTGAATTTATTGCCGATTTCTTGCAGGGTTTCAGGTTTATCTGCCATAATCCGGTGTCTGACAATATAACTTTCCCTTTCATTCAGATTGGCAAGTGCACCTGCTATATTTCTTTTTACTAATGCAGTTTCCTCATATTTGATCAAGGCTTCTTCCTGGCTTTGACCCTTACTTACCAGATGATCAATATACATCGATTCACCATCTTCATTTATAGAGGCATCGAGAGACACATCTCGATGGGCCAGCCGGAGGTCCATTTCTTCTATTTCGCTTTCCTTTACATTGAGCATTTCAGCAATGTCTTTAAATTCAGGACTTTTTTCCGAAATCCCCTGCAATTTTTTTTTCATCTGATTCAATTTGAAGAACAGTTTTCTCTGGGCCTGCGTGGTTCCAATCTTGACAAGACTCCACGATTTGATAACATAATTCTGCATATATGCCCTGATCCACCACACAGCATAGGATATAAGCCGGTATCCTTTGTAAGGATCAAATTTTTTGACGGCGTGCATAAGGCCGATGTTCCCCTCCTGAATCAGATCAATGAGTTTGACGCCGTAATTTTTATATTCGTATGCGATCTTGACAACGAATCTCAAGTTTGACGTTACCAGTTTTTCAGCCGCTTCCAGGTCACTATTTTTCTTAAATTTTACGGCTAATTTAAATTCTTCATCAGGAAGCAAGATTGAAAAGCGGTTTATATCAACTATGTATAGATCTAATGTATCAGTTATTACAGGCAGATTCATTGTACTCTCCTGAGACCTTTGCATAACGTTCCCTTTTGCCCAATTTCTGCGTCAGGCTCAAATTTTAATCCTCGAAATATCCAATATATTCCTG
>CAZKGS010000277.1:0-3215 GCA_964552105.1 uncultured Syntrophaceae bacterium | reverse complement strand
TTTATATTAATCAAAAACCTTCTATAAATTAATAAAGTGTGGGAAAGGGGGAAATATCACTGAATTCATCGGACAGCCAGGTAAAAAACATAAGCGATACAAAACTCTGTGAATACCTGGGCCGTGATGAACTCATTGAAAAAGTAACCTTTGAAGCGAAACGTGCAACCGGTAAAAACGGAAACGGTCAGGTTCCTGCCGACTTTTACCCCACATACAGCGGAATGGCAAATACTCTCGGAGGAACCGTAGTCTTTGGCCTTGAAGAGATACGCACAAAAGAAGGGGAGATCAGATTTAAAATTGTTGGGATAAATAATCCTGAAAAAGTCATTGACCAGCTTTTTTCAACGCTCAACAACAGATCAAAAGTCAGCCTGAATCTCATCACAAATGACCATATAGAAATCATACCTGTTTTGGATACAAACATCATAAAAATAACAATACCAAGAGCAGGACGTGAACAAAAGCCTGTTTTCCTGAACCAAAATCCCACAACCCATACGTACATACGAAACGGCTCCGGTGATCACCTTGCAAGAGAAGAAGATGTAAGGCTGATTATTAGGGAAGCATCCACGCAGACCACAGATGCAGAGATACTTGAAAACTACTCAATAGGAGATTTAAACGCTCAAAGTGTCCTTGCCTACCGGAATTTGTTCAGGACAACCTCCCCGTCACATCCCTGGAACGAGTTAAATGATGAGGAATTTCTCCAGAGGATAAAAGCGTTAAACAAAGACCGCTCCAAAAATATATCCGGAATTACAAAAGCGGGACTTTTGATGTTCGGAAGCGAGCAGAGCATCACCGACCACTTCCCGTATTACCATCTTGACTATCTTGAAAAATACTCAGACGATCCCGATATCCGCTACGATAACAAAATATCATCAGGTCAGGGCACATGGAGCGGGAATATATTTGATTTCTTCCGTGAAGTTAACAGGAAATTGTTGCAGAATCTTGACGTCCCTTTCAGGCTTAAGGGCAGACAGAGAATTGATGAACCGCCATATTCCGAAGTATTGCGTGAGGCACTTGTAAACGCTCTGATTCATGCAGATTATACAGGTTCAGCTCCCGTAAAAATAGAAAAATATCCTCATAAATTTGTATTTACAAATCCCGGTGACATGCGGCGTCCTCTTGTTCTGGCTAAAGAAGGAGGAATCAGTGACTGCAGAAACAGAATTATCCAGAGCATGTTTAACCATATCGGATACGGAGATCAGGAGGGATTTGGCATTGTTACCATCTATACAAAATGGAAACAGCAAACAGGTAATGAGCCAATTTACACACTGTCAGCAGATCCGGTAATGACAATGCTCATGTTAAACAGAAACCCTGAGACTCTTAAAGGTGAAGCTAAACCCTTAAAGGTGAAACCTGAGACTCTTAAAGGTGAAGCTAAACCCTTAAAGGAGAAGCCTGAGACTCTTAAAGGTGAAACTTCAGAAAAAGAGAAACTGCTGAATCTTTTATCTGAAGAAACAAAATTCCGGATAAACAGGGTTGGGAAACGTACAAATCCTGAATATATGAAAGAAATTATCAGGGAAATCTGTTCTCAGGCGGATTTTACATTAGATGAGCTATGTATTATATTAGCGAGGAAAAACCGCTCAACATTATATGACAACTATATTAAAAAATTGCTAAATGAGGAAAAAATTCAGAAAACAAATCCTGAGAAACCAACCTCTCCAAAGCAGAAATACAGAACAATCCTCTCCCAAAAGGAGAAAATCCCATGACATTTACCGAAGCCAACTTTGAAAATTCAATTATTGAAATCTTTCGGGACAATCTTGGCTATGCATATGAATACGGGCCTGATGTAATCCGGGACTATCACAATCCCTTATATGAAGAGCAACTTCTCTTTTCTCTTAAAATAATAAATCCGAAACTTCCCGATACTGCCATTGAAGAGGCGGTTTACAAACTAAAAAATATCGGAACCGGAACACTAATCCAGAAGAATTTTATCTTTACAGACTATCTCCAGAATGGAATTCCGGTGAAATACTATAACGGAAAAGAGGAGCAGGCAACTCTTGTCTATCTCGTAGATTATCAAAACGTCAAAAACAACACATTCCATGTCATAAACCAGTGGACTGTCGTTGACGAAGTTGAAAAACGCCCGGATATTGTAGTATTCGTAAACGGACTCCCGCTCGTGGTAGTCGAATTAAAATCCCCGTCCCGTGAGGAGACCGATGTATCGGAAGCATACAGGCAGCTTCGAAATTATCTCCATGACATTCCCTCCATCTTCGTCTATAACGCCTTTTGTGTAATGAGCGACCAGGCGAAATCAAAGGCCGGGACAATCACGGCAGACGAAGACCGCTACATGGAGTGGAAGACTGTTGACGGCAGTTATGAGAATACGCAGTACGCAGCATTCGACGTTCTCTTCGAAGGAATATTTGAGAAAAACAGATTCATTGACATTATTAAAAACTTCATCTGCTTCTCAAAGGAAATTCCGAACGACAAAAAAATACTTGGAGCATATCACCAGTATTTTGCAGTCAAAAAAGCCCTTGAATCAACAAAAAAGGCAACCTTAACCGACGGGAAAGGAGGGGTCTTCTGGCATACCCAGGGAAGCGGAAAGTCTCTTTCAATGGTCTTTTATGCAAAACAGCTTCAGGAGACTTTAGACAGCCCGACTATTGTCGTAATCACTGACCGAAACGATCTTGACGGTCAGCTTTTCGGTCAGTTTGCAGCCTGTAAAGACTTCCTGAGACAGACCCCCATCCAGGCAAAAAGTAGACCGGATCTTAAAAAACTCATATTAAACCGGGAAGTAAACGGCATTATCTTTACCACAATGCAGAAGTTCGAGGAATATGACGCTCCTCTATCAGAGAGAAGAAATATTGTTGTAATCGCAGACGAAGCCCACCGGAGTCAGTACGGACTTGAAGAAAAAGTTGATGCAAAGACCGGTAAAATCCGTCTGGGAACCGCCCGAAAGATAAGAGACAGTCTTCCAAACGCAACATACATAGGATTTACAGGAACTCCGGTTTCCCTTGCAGACAGAAACACACGGGAAATATTCGGCGATTATATCGATATTTACGACATGACGCAGTCGGTTGAAGACAAAGCAACCGTCCCCATATACAACGAAAGCAGAGTACTTGCTCTCAAACTGGACGAAAACATTCTTCAGAAGATCGACG
>CAZKGS010000276.1:0-3217 GCA_964552105.1 uncultured Syntrophaceae bacterium | reverse complement strand
TTTTAATATCAACAATCCCTATACATCAAATAGTAACCGGGTTTCTCATGCTCTATATTGTGTAAAGAGATTCACAGTGAGAAACAAATTACGCAGGATAAGATTAACGGTCTCGCAAAAAGTCGAATTTAGTGAATGTGTCATTTCGACCACAGGGAGAAATCTAATGTTCTCTGTATGCTATGTTGGATAGATTTTCTCATTTCACTCGAAGTGACAAGTTGTTGAATTTTTTTTACGATATTATCAAGATTGAAAAGGACAAAAGAATTTGCTACAGAGTCAAAAAGGCAGTAATGAATTATCAGGAAGGAACCCGATGTTTAACAAACGAAACTTCTCAAGAGTTCTTGTGCTTCTTTTCTTTCTTTTTATGTCATGTAAAGCCCCTCCACCCTCTGTGATAAAAGATTCACTTGATACGGGAAATCTACACTTCGAGAAAGGCCATTATGACAAGGCAATTACCTCCTACAGTATGGTCACTGCCACCCTCAGAAATTCGACCGATCCGAATCTGGCAACAGCCTACTATAATCGCGGCCTTGCTTATTTTATGAAAGATGACTATAACAAAGCTATCGAAGATTTCAGTCTGGTGATTGCAATAAATCCACGAGATGATCTGGCATATCGCAACCGGGGAAACGCCAGGGTACGGGAGAAACACTATGACGAGGCGATCGAAGATTTTAACATGGCCATAAAGATAAAACCCCTCGATTTAAATTCGCACTACTCCCTGGGAATGATTTACTTCAGGAAACAACAATGCGGCAAAACCGTCGAAATATTAAGCAGGGCTATTGCTTTAAACCCGAGCTTTGCCAAAGCATACAACGGCCGCGGGCAGGCTTATATGAGATCGGGAAATATAGAAAATGCAATCTCCGACTTTCAAAAGGCCTGTAAAATGGGAGAAAATTGCGGGTGCATCATGTTAGAGTTGATTTCGAAAAAAAAGGAATGACAGGCATGAAAACTACAATTCTTAATTTTAAATTTTCAATTAAAAACTGACAGATCAAAATCCAGAATTATACACATGTTCGTTTTGTCGTTTTTTTCCAAAAAACTAATTATTATAACCATTTTAATCTGAAAGGTGGAACTATGAAAACATCTCTATCGGAAGATTTTAAGATCTATCTTCAACCGACCAGATTTATTAACAGTGACTCTCCAGAGATAATTGAATTTGCAAGATCATCTGCGGAAGGCGCAAAGACTGAAATCGAAAAGGCTGTGAAGATATTCTATGCCGTGCGGGACCAGATTATTTATGATCCGTATCATATCGATATCTCGCCGGACAAATTCAGGGCCAGTGTCGTTTTAGCCAGGAGATCCGGCTTCTGCGTGGAAAAGGCTGTTCTTCTCGCGGCAATGGCGCGCGTCCTCGGAATTCCCAGCCGCCTCAGATTCGCTGATGTCCTAAACCACCTGACCACCGAACGACTCAGAAAAATGATGAATACAGATCTCTTCATCTTCCATGGATACACGGAAATGTTTTTGAATAAAAAATGGGTAAAAGCTACTCCCACCTTCAATATCTCCCTGTGCGAAAAATCGGGTGTTCGTCCCATTGAATTCGACGGCATTCATGATTCCATATTCCATGAATTTGACAAAAAAAGAAATAAACACATGGAATACGCCCGCGACCGCGGCCATTTCGCGGACCTGCCGTATGAAAAAATTACAGCCGCATACAGGAAACACTACCCCATGTATTTCAAAGAAACCGGGCCTGCATCTGCCGATAATTTTGAAAAGGAGACGCTGGAAGAAATAAGAAAGAATTACTGATCATGCAAGCTGCAGGAAATCTTTAATATGTATGGAATACTGATGGAAGTCAAACTATAGAAAACAAAATATGTGCCGATATGCGACAGGATAACAGAATCACAGGGAATCAGAAAATGGATGATAAATCGCCATTATATAACAGCAGGATAATAAAGACTTATTTGGAATATCTGGGTAAATATTATCCTGTTATCGACGTTGACTCTATTCTCAAGTATGCGGAAATGACAAGATATGAGATTGAAGACCCGTCTCACTGGTTCAGCCAGCGCCAGATTGATCGTTTTCATGAAGCATTAGCTTTGAAAACGGACAATCCTCATATCGCCAGAGACGCGGGACGTTATACTGCATCTACCGAGGCATATGGCGCAATTAAGACATACATCCTGGGGCTTCTGACCCCGGCAACAGCATACGGTATTTTAGAAAAGATTGCCTCAAATCTGTCCCGTCATATGACCTTCAAGACAAGAAAGCTTGGACATAATAAGATGGAGGTACTGGCCATCCAAAAACCGGGTGTGCATGAGAAGCCTTACCAATGCGAGAATCGTATCGGAATGCTGGAATCTATGGCCGAACCTTACACGAAAAAATACGCCACCATTGAACACGATAAATGCGTACATAAAGGCGGGGATTGCTGCCGCTATATCATCACCTGGGAAAAAACCGCTTCTCTCATCTGGAAACGTGTAAGGAACGTTTCCCTATTATTCGGTTTCCTTGCCTCTATACCTTCATTTTTTATACTGCCACACATAACGTGGGTAATTTTTATCACATTATATGTTTTCTTTGTTATGGCACTGTCGCTTTATTCCGGACATATTGAGAAAATGGAATTAACTAAAACCATTGAAACCCAGGGTGATATAGCCCGGGATCTTATCGATGAAACAAATATGCGGTACAACGACGCATTGCTCATTCAGGAACTTGGCCAGGCGACCTCGACAATTCTGGATATCGATTCATTAAGTAACACAGTAATGAGTATTATGGAGAAGCGCCTGGATTTTGATCGAGGGATAATCATGCTGGCCAACAGAGACAAAACTCATCTTCTCTTCACCAGTGGCTTCGGTTACGACAAGAAACAAGAAGAACTTTTACAAAGAACCGGGTTTCATCTTGACAAACCTGAATCCAGGGGACTGATGACAGGCGCTTTCAGGGAACAGAAGTCCTTTCTTGTAGATGATATTTCAGAAATCGAAAAAATGCTTTCGGAAAGAAGTCAAAACTGGGTTAAAGAGTTGGGTGTTCACTCACTTATCTGCGTACCCATTGTCTATGAAAAAGAATCCATAGGCGTGCTGGGTGTAGATAATGCCGAATCAAAAAGGTCCCTTACTCAGAGTGATTTAAATCTACTTATGGGAATAGCTTCACAGAT
>CAZKGS010000275.1:1643-3260 GCA_964552105.1 uncultured Syntrophaceae bacterium | reverse complement strand
AAATACCCGTGTGGTGTTCCGGGCTTTCGCCCCTGGCCTGGTCTTCGGTGGAGACGCGAATCCAGATGCCGACAGGCTTTCCTCGTGTATCTTCCATTTTGGTCAATACCAATCAAACTGACGAACAATTCAAAACGTAAAATATGATGCGATTTTCTCCTATAAATAAATGATTTAATTTTGGATTCGTCAAGTTTTTAGTATCTCTGGCGAGAGAAATAAAATAGTTATGTCATGCACAACTGCCTCAAAATCGAAATCGAAAAACTCTAAAATTGCATCCGCCTGGAAATCGCCAAGGTCAGCAGTTCCACCACGTCAATAATTGACGACTTATCGCTGATTTCTGACGAACAGATACTATCTTTAAGGATTTTTTCTTTCTCCAGAATATATTCGTTGTAATCTGACAGGGATCTGATTGATATATAGGTCTGTCCAAGATTAAACAAAAAAGCTGGTGTATCTTTAAGAACACTTGCAGCGCTTGCAAAGCTGCCCACAACAGGTATAAAGCCCAAAAAGCCCAGCCCAAGAGAACACGAGATGCCAGATAATTCTTTTGCATGTGCAAACGCACGTTTTTTCAAATAAAAGGGCAGTTCTTCTTCAAATACCTTTTGGAAGGTTGCAGAAAGGTCGTTTCTTATATTTTCTAGCTCATTCAAGTTGAGAAGGAATCCTCCTCTGCCTGTTTGGGTTTCCTCGATAATACTTCTGATCAGCTTGTCGTACTTTTCCTGAAAATCGGATTCGAGCAAAGGCTGGCGTATTAAGAGTATATCCTGAAAGCTCAACGTATCAAGAAGTTCGGTTGGGAATGCGTGCCCCTGAAAAGACTCAATGACGAATTCAATCAGCATTTTCAGAAGTATTTGCTCTTCAGAGAGTTTTGTTCTTTTTTGTCGGATATCTGCGAGATCATAGTCAATGTAGTTTTCTTGTGGCAGTGAACTTTCGCAATTTACTACGCGAGCACCGGACATATGATAAATCAATTCTCTGTAGTTCAGCAGTATCCTGCGGGGAACTGGTGGCAGGTCCATGGAAACCCGGTCAATCTGGTCCCGGCTTAATAATTCTCCCGAACGGATTTCATTCAATATTTGTTGAATTATACCCTTCGAATATTTTTCCAAATTGCTTCTTATAACGGATTTTTCGTTTTTAAATTCTTCAACGAATCTGTCCCTGAACCATGCTGAGTTTTCCTCTAACTCCCAATCAACGGTAGTACTGATATTGTCCGCGAAAAATCTTGCTGCCCCATTTCTATCCTTAAAACACTTTTTCTCAAATAGCTCTTCGATTTGATGCTTGTCCGAACGAAAGGCGGGTATAATGTAGCCCTGATTGAGGAGTCCGGGATTTTCTTTGAAAAAATCATATGCAAACCTGGAAGCAAGATGAGATGCTGCACAAACTACATTTGACTTAAGAAGGAGTAATACTTTTAGTTTTCGTTCAATCGTTTTTTTAAGAAGGGTATGATTTTTTGTTCGGGATATGATTCTATAATCAAATCCGGTAAAATATGCACGAGGCCCTCTAAAGCTTTCCGGTTTAATTCTTTTCATTCTGAATGGCTCTGATTATGATTTAATTGAAATGATGTTT
>CAZKGS010000275.1:0-1543 GCA_964552105.1 uncultured Syntrophaceae bacterium | reverse complement strand
ATATGCAATCCTACCCTGTCTTTGTACCCGGGTAGCGGATGGAAAAGAAAGCAATACCAGCCAATTAATTTTCTGTTCCTCAAATCCGTTATAAGAGGGATCGCCTTGGATCGCAGGAGCCAGATATAGTCGTCCCAACTGCAGGGCAGCGGCACCCTTACATAGGTTTCATATATGCTGTTGAAGTTGATTCCCAATATATCGCTCACCTTTTGAAAATTGAATCCGGATTTATAATAACGCGTTTTTTTAAGCCTATTATACCGGCTTTGAACACATCTGAAGGGACATATCCTCCCCTAAGTTAAGTTGTATGTTGGTAAAAAATCATATGGCATAGTCTTTGTAATATACAACCACTTCATATCCCGTAGCACCGGAGCCAGCAAAGAGTTTTATCCTCGAAATAATCATCTGGCAGCCGGGCATATTTTCGGAAATATGTTTGTAAGTAGCAAGCGCATGAGTTGCTCCCCTGCGTTCCGATTCGGTTTCATAACGTGCCGAACCGACCCAGACATTGCCGTCATCGCTTTCTCCAAGAATGAGGGGAAGCACCGGAACATCTTGAAACGGCAGAAGGCCATGAATTCCAACGGCATAGCTGTAGCCGATTTTAGCGAGCATTCTCGCAAAGGATGTGGCATCAAGGTCGGTCGTTTGCTTTATTGATTTAAGACCACGTTGCTTCAATACATCAACGGGATTTTTACCAAAACTTATTGTCTCGATGCCGCAGATTTTCACTCCTCTTGTTGCTTCTCGGCCTGCTAAAAAGCCCGGCGGTTCAAAAACAGGCAACTGCAAAAGCCCCGGAAACTCAGAAATTGGCAATTGATAAAGGTCATACTTTTCATCAGTTCCTAACTGCACATCGAGTTCTAAAGGGCGGTCCTTCGGCCTCCGGGTGGGATACTGTCCCGCTACTCTTGCTTCAAACATGAATCCGCGTAATACTTTCATTTCGAATGAGGAGGTAATATCAGCGCATTTCTTGCAGCTGCTTTTGGGAAGTATAAGACGACCGCCAAGCCCGAACGGAACCACATGCTCATCTGTAAGATGCTCCTTGGCACCGCAATAAATGCATTGGCCTATTTCGGGCAACTTTTGAGTTCCCTTTACTTCAAAAAATAGTGATGATTCAGTTTTATTGTTCATAATATGCTCACATCTATCAATAGATTTGTTCTTATTATAAAAATAGAAAACAGTAAAAAAAAGAGTTATTTATCGCGATTTCATCTTCCTTCTGGTAATTCTTGTTCGTTGTCATCCGCTCATTACCTGCAGGCTGGCTTCATTCCCTTCAACATACTACGCGGACTTTTCCTGCAATTCTCAGAAATCGCTTTCTCGATTCTCTCCTGTATGTCTTCCGGGCGAGGTGCGAACTCAAAAACAATCTTTCCGTAGGTTCCCGCGGATTCAATTTCAATGTCCCCGTACCCAAAGATTCTCCCCCAGATACCGAACGTGCAGGTCACATCCTGCACGTTACCAAGAGAGATGCTGACAATTCTCTTGCCGATGATACCCCTCT
>CAZKGS010000274.1:0-3267 GCA_964552105.1 uncultured Syntrophaceae bacterium | reverse complement strand
GCAAATGTCTAAAAAACATATAATGAAGATTCGAGACCTTTGCAAAATGCTTAATGCGGCAAAGCCGCAACCAGAAGTCAGAAGACAGAAGCCAGAATAAAAAACTATTCCGCTTCCATTCTGAATTCTGACTCCTGTCTCTTTAGTAGTTACTTCGTGTTTTCGTAATTTTCGGTCTTTCGTGATTAGAATTTGTTTTTACTTCGCACCTACATCACATCAACTACCTTCAAAGGCAATTGAGGATCTCCCGCCACCTCTTCTATCGCTCCTTTTGAACCTAAAACCTTTACCAACCCGTTATCTTTCACTCCTTCCAGCACATCGGCAAATGCCCTGAAATCATCTGCCGTAGTGGACAGTACTTCATCGCGGATTCTCTGACGCCCTTCATCGTCATTACCATTTAGATACCGTAGCATGGATGTATATCCCTTTGCATCGGAAAGCATATATGTGTCTATATCTCCTATGGCACCGATAATACCTTTCGTCAGTTCTTCCCGACTGAGGTCGATATTACGCAAGAACTGTGTTGTTCCATCGAAGGCTTCAAGCGTTTTTACAAGATTTGGATCCCGATATGACAGAAAGGTCAATACACCGGAAAGGCTGTTGAACAGGCAAAAAGCGCCGTATGCTCCACCCTGTACACGAACCCGCTCCCATAACCACGTAGTACGGAGATATCTTGATATAACCTTGGCCGAGCCGTGAAACTTATATCCCAGATCATAAAGATTTGCTCCTTTACCAACATAATTGATCTGGGCAGGAATCGTCATTCCTTCAAAGTCGCCAATGTGCTGGGGGGACCATTTGACTGTGCTTAAAGGTTCTGCCGGCAATTCACCCAAAAACCGATGAACCTGAGGTTCCACATGAGACCATCCCGCCTCATCAATGGTAGCATTAATGATCATGTTTTTTCTGTTTACAAGAATCTGTAACATATCTTCAAGGGCGGCATGAACAGAAGGCCAGTTTTTATCCACATCCCCGACAAGCTGTCGCAAGAAAAAGAGATAACTTATGCCGTTCATTTGCTCACTCAGCCAACCGGCTTCAGAGAAATGAGACCGCAAACGCAGATTGACAATCTGATGCCCGCCAGGTACCAGCCTTTGCTCCTGTCTTGCCTTTTCTTCCAGCACCATCTGCCTGAAGCGCTCCCGGTTATCCAGACTGGGAGACAAGAGGATATCTCCTATAATACTTAAAAATTCATCCACCTGGCTTTGCATTGCCTTGCCACGAAGGAAAAGCCACGCTGCAGTGTTATTACTGTTCTTGATAACCGAGGTGAACGATGCGGGATGTATTCCTCCCGTCCTCCGGCTTATCCGTTGTGAAAGCTTTACAAAATCTTCTTTTTCCGTACCCATCTGAAGAAGAGCCCTGCCAAAGAGGGGAACATAAGAAACATACTTCTGCGGTAGTGTGTGCATATCAAAGCCCACGTCAAGGTAGATTATTCCATTGGTGGAAAGATTGTGATACAAAATGCGTGCGCCTTTTTGATCAGAGAGTGTAAGGGGGATTGTTTTATTCTTTTTGTCCAGATCGGTGAGCTTTAATACCGGAATCTTTGCCAGCGCCTCCGGTGAATCCGGTATCTCCTGCATTTTATTGAGTTCTAATGTATTATCTATGATCGATTGTAACTGGGCACCGGTCATTTTATCTCTGATTTCGGCAAGCTTTTCTTTCTCGGCCACTTCCTTCTTCTCTCTGAGATCGGAATCAGGTTTTAATATAACCGTGGTCCGGTGTGTATTTCTGACAAAAAAGCGGTCAATTAAATCTTCAAAAAATGTCTTATCTTCAGTTGTGCGAATTTTTATTGCCTTCAGGTGGGCTTCAAAGTTGAGCAAGGCCACAGGGTCGCTGTCATAAAGCCAGGTGGTTAAAGAACGAAGCATAAGTATCAGACCCCGTGGATAACTCCCCGTGTTATTTTCACGCAAACGGAATTCTATTGTATTTATTGCCGCCTCGATTGTCTGAGGATCGATACCGTCTCTCGCTAAACCGGTCAAAGTATCAAGGATAAGTTTTTCCACGATATCGGCCTTTTCTACATTAGTACCCTTCAGGCCAACGGAAAAAAACATCTGTCTCAGTTCATCTTCTAACCCAACTCCGGCTATATCCTCGCCTAATCCAGAGTCAATAAGGGCCTTGCGAAGAGGAGAACCGGGCATTCCGAGGAGTATATAATTCAAAATATGCAAAGCCATGTTGGTCCGGGCGTCAATTGTTTCACTCAGTAACCAGTTTACGGTAATCATTCCCTTTAATTGCACAGCATCTTCTTTCCCTGATGTATAGTAATGAGCAACACGTTTCGGACGATCGAAACGTTTCTGCAACTTTATCGTTGAGTCAATATTCAGTCTTTCAAAATCTTTCAGGTAATCATTTACAAGACGCAGCCGTGCATCAGGATCATCGTCCCCGCAGAAGAAAATGCGTGCATTGGACGGGTGGTAATATTTGCGATGGAACTCCCTGAATTGTTCAAAACGGAGGGACGGAATAATCTCGGGATCACCTCCCGAATCAAAACCATAGGTATTGTCGGGAAAGAGAGATTGCTGGGAATACTCTGCAATCAGACTACCAGGGGATGAATAGGCACCCTTCATCTCGTTGAATACGACACCTTTGTATTTAAGGGGATCTTCCGGCTTTTCCAGTTCATAATGCCACCCTTCCTGCTGAAAAATGAAAGGTGAAATATTGGGATAAAAAACGGCATCCAGATAAACATCAATGAGATTATAAAAGTCCTGTACATTTTGACTTGCCACGGGATAACAGGTTTTATCCGGATAGGTCATGGCATTGAGAAATGTCTGCAGCGAACCCTTCAGAATTTCCACGAACGGTTCTTTGACCGGATATTTCCGTGAGCCGCAAAGAACCGAGTGTTCCATGATATGAGGCAATCCTGCAGAGTCACCGGCCGGAGTACGAAAGGCGAGTCCGAATACCTTATTCTCATCGTTATTAATCAGTGAAAGCAGTTCGGCGCCTGTGTTGACATGTCGATACAATTTAGCCCTTGTTTGCAATTCCACGATATTTTCATCTTTTAACAGCTCAAAGCCATGCACTATTTCCATTTCAGCCTCCATAAAGAGACCTTTGCGTAACATTCCCTTTTGTTCAATTTCTGCGTCAGGCTCAAATTTTAATCCTCGAAATACCCAATATATTCCTGTGGTTAAAATTTTCGCCTTCCTTGAACTTGAACAAAATTGA
>CAZKGS010000273.1:0-3272 GCA_964552105.1 uncultured Syntrophaceae bacterium | reverse complement strand
ATCTTACATGGCTCAAGTATGTCCTCTTTGGATTTTCTTTTATTTGGATTATTGATGTCTCAAGCTTTATATTGGATAGGCTATCGGTTCCACATTCCTTTTTGGATGCACCAGTCCTCATCCTCATTTTTATCTTTGCCAATATTATTGTCTATAAAGGCTTAAAACAACCGGAACTATTCAACGGAATCGAAGAAAAGCAAAAATACATGCATTCCAAGTTGTCTCAATCCGATAAAGATCGGTATTTGAAACGACTGCAATCCTACATGCTTGGGGAAAAACCCTATTTGAATCCATTACTGACAATAAATAAGCTGGGCAAGGCAATCTCGATCCTACCCAGGGATCTCTCCCAGATCATCAATGAAGAACTGGGCCAGAATTTTTATGATTTTGTCAATCGGTTTAGAGTGGAGGAGGCCAAGCGGTATTTGACTGATCCATCGAATCGAACTAAAAATATCCTTGCTATCCTTTTGGACGCAGGATTTAACACCAAATCCGTATTTAACCGAGTTTTTAAAAAGCAAACTGGATTAACTCCCTCCGAGTTCAAAAAATCAAACAAAGATTGAATCTCTGAATTTCACTTAAGAGATTCCCTCTCACCTCCAAATTTGATTGATTTAAATCCATATCCTTGTCCTACTTCATGAATCAGGTCGATTTTATTAATGTAATGAATTTAGAATTAATTGATTTAAAATCAAGAAACATTATTGGGAAAGTAAACATGGCAAAAATAAAGCTGAGTGTTGGAAGGATTGATGGCGTCTGCAATCTTCCTATGAAAACCGGTGATTATTTTTACGTTGAGGATTCTAAACTTTATGTACCCGAAGGAAAATATATCTGTATCTGGGCTTTACAAAGCATAATGCCGATCTTTCCAATTTTGATGTCAGAGATAAATTAGATGATGGCCACTGTGTAAAAAAAGTGAAAAAATGAAAAAAATACTACTCTTTGTTGTAGCGTTATCAGTTGCTTCCATGCTTCATGCGCAACGAGAAGTCGAGATCAAGTACGGGACACCATTCATGTACGTTTATATGGAATTCCAGGGACCTCATTATGAAAGCCTCCCCGAAAAATTTGGCATGTTAATTCAGGAACTACGGAATCAGGAACTCATGCCCAAGATATCAGGAAACTCATTCTGTATCTTTTTTGATTCCCCACTTCAGGTTGTTGGGAGAGATAAAGTTTGGGGCTTGGGTTTTAAGATACAAAAAGATGCTTCCGTTAAGGCGCCCTTGATAAAGAGAAAATTTGACTATCCCAGGGTGGTGACGATTATTAGTAAAGGCTCCTACGAAACCGCCTTGGGAATCGCACAGAATATCATTATTCCTTATATTGAAGAAAAAGGTTTAGAGGTTGTAGGCCCCCCGATAGAAATCTGGCTGGGAAATCCTAGCGAGGATAAACCTGAAGATCTTGGCGTCGAGATCATCATTCCGATTCGAGAGCCAGAGAAGTAGTTTTTCAAACATACGAAAAGATTGTCAAAGATGTGTGGAAGTTTCATAAAGGGTCAAAATAATCCTATTTTTGTATTTGTATTGAAATCTTGAGATCGAATTTTCAGAGGAGGTCATCATGGCTGGCGGAAAAAACAGCTGCAGCAGGCGTGAGTTTTTGTCCAAAAGCGTCTCCGGCTTGGCAGGAGCCGGGTTTTTAGGAACATCCGGTAAGGCGTTATTGTCGTATGATCAGGAGAAATTGTCCCAAGAATCGAATAATAAAGGAGAAATTATTTACCGCACCTTAGGCAAGACCGAAATCCGCATGCCGATTGTGAATATGGGTGTGATGAATGCTTTCGATTCCGTGTTGGTTAAAAGATCGTACGAGATCGGGGTTCGTCATTTCGACACTGCCGCCTGGTATGGGCGCGGTCGGAGTGAGGAGAGTGTCGGAAATGCCATCAAGGAATTGAATGTTCGCGACAATGTGATTATCGGGACCAAGATCTATATTCCTCTTCAACAACGAAACATTACTCCAGAACAGGCAAAGGAAGCGTACCTGAAGATTGCCAACGAAAGTCTCCAGAGACTGCAAACCGATTATGTGGATATCCTCTATTCTCATGTTGTACAGGATATTGATTGGCTAAACAATCCGGGTATTTTGGAGGCATTGCAGCTTTTAAAAAAGCAGGGAAAGGCTCGATTCATCGGGTTTTCCACGCATCAGAATATGGCCGAATGTATTCGTCAAGCAACGAAGGATGGTTACTATGATGTCATCCTGACTGCCTTTAATTATGCGATGGGCGATGATAAAGAAGTAATTGATGTATTGAAGAACGCTCATGCCAGAGGGATTGGACTTATCGCCATGAAGACCCTGTGCGCCCAGTACCATTACCGGCAGTATGTGCCCGAAGCCAGGCTGCATTATTTTAAAGGGAAAATCATGCATACATCTGTTCTTAAATGGGCGTTACGCCATGACTTTATAACCACGGCAATTACCGGATATACGACCTTTCAACAGATGGAAGAGGATTTTTCTGTTGCCTATGATCTCGAATATACGCCTGAGGAAAAGAAATTTCTCGAAGACAGGAACGCTAAATTTTCCATGGATTATTGTCTGCAGTGCAGCAAATGTGTTTCTACCTGTCCCAAAGGTGTTGACATACCGACGCTGATGCGCACGCATATGTATGCTGCCTGTTATTCCAATTTTTATCAGGCACGTGACGCCCTTAATGATATTCCAAAGGGGAAAGGTCTGGATGCCTGTACATTTTGTGAGACATGCACGGCAAAATGTGTCAATGCAGTTAATATTGCAAGGAGAATTGACGAATTAAAGGCGATCTATGTTTGATGGATTGTGTGTTGAAGAAAAATTGGGGAAATGAGTATATCGATTGTGTCAAAGAGATCTGATAACCAGCTTTTATCCACAATATCGCTTAGGCCATCCCAGTCAGCATCTTTACCTGGTCATTCCGTGCCAATGCATTCTCATCCCTATGAACAGGTTGGGATGGTCTACAATGGCAAAGCTTCGTTGTACATTGGCGATGAGGAGAGAATTGTGCAAAAAGGGGATTTCTATTGTATTCCAGCAAATGTTCCCCATAGGTGATACCTGTATTAGCAATGAGCCCTTTGTTATGCTGGACATCTTCTATCCTGTACGTTAGGATTTCATTGAAAAACTCAAATAAGCGTTCAAGATAGAGAACAGGAAAGAAGAGTGATTGAGGAACTGTGCCCAACAGCATGTTTTGTGATTTGCAAAAAATG
>CAZKGS010000272.1:1777-3276 GCA_964552105.1 uncultured Syntrophaceae bacterium | reverse complement strand
AAAGGGAGAGAAGTCCCGCCTATATGAGTCTTAAAACACAGATAGAATCGATCAACATAGAGATCAATCACCTTCTCAACGAAAGAATACGCATCAAGAAAAAAATGGATTATTATCAGAAAAAAATTGAAAACGCCCCACGTGTCGAAAAAGAATATGCCAGCCTGACGACTGATTACGAAAATGCAAAGCAAAAGTACAATGAAGTCATGGGCAAGCTGATGGAGGCACGGGTTGCCAAGGGCATGGAAGAAACCCAGCATGGTGAACGTTTTACCATCATAGAACCGGCAGCGAAACCGGAAGCCCCGGAAAAACCGGACCGGCAAAAAATTATGCTTATGGGATTATTCCTCTCCCTCGGTGTGGGCGCAGGTCTCGCGTTCGTTCAGGAAAATATGGACCACTCAATCAAGACGGCAAGCGAGCTTGACGGCCTTGGAGATATCCCTGTATTCTCTGTCATTCCTTTAATAGAAGATGAAGAAGAAATAAAGCGCAAGCGAAAAAAGATGATTATAGGTGGTTTGTCAGCCGCTGGTGTAATGATCGCGGCATTAATCGTAATACATATATTTGTCATGCCTCTGGATATTTTATGGTTGAAAATCCAGCGAAAAGTAATGATAAAAATGTAAACCAACCGGATTCCCTTTAACTAATATTTTGAAGGAAGCCTTACATGAGTAAACTCAAAAAAGCCCTGGAAAAAGCCAAGGAAGCCAGGAAGGATCATTTTGAAGATCTTGTAATAGATGAAGAAAGGTCAACTCCTGTGACAGGCCTGCCGGTCACAAAACAGGAAAAACTCTTTGAAAAGGTAAATCCTTCTTATGTCCATACAAAAATTAAACATATTGATTTTCAAAACCTTGAGAAAAACAAAATAATCTCCATCTGTCATGGAAATGTAGTTGCGGATCAGCTAAAGATTCTCCGTACCCGGATATTAACCTACTTAAGGGATGCAGGCGGGAACAGCCTCCTTATTGCCAGCGCAAATCCCGGTGAGGGACGAACAGTCACAGCCATTAATCTCGCTATCTCCCTGTCTCAACAGATAGATGGTACGGTACTTCTCGTAGATGCCGACCTGAGGAAACCTTCCATACATAATCTACTGGGTTTTGATATGGATAAAGGCCTCTCCGATTATCTGCGAGGGAAAGCAGAAATTCACGATCTTCTGGTAAATCCGGGGATGTCAAGACTGGTTGTCCTTCCCGGTGGCAAACCGTTGCCAAATTCTTCGGAGCTTTTGGGTTCTCCCCGGATGGAGTCTCTGGTCAGGGAACTGAAGGAACGTTATTCCGACCGTTTTATTATCTTCGATAGTTCTCCTCTTCTAACCAGTGCTGATCCACTGGTTCTTTCCCGTTTCGTCGATGGCATTTTAATGGTAGTCGAAGCGGAGAAAACGACCAAGGAGGAGCTGAAAGGCGCCATGGATCTTTTACGGGACAGGCCAATAATCGGAACAATGCTCAATAAAACAAAAT
>CAZKGS010000272.1:0-1677 GCA_964552105.1 uncultured Syntrophaceae bacterium | reverse complement strand
TTGGCACATGTACAAATCGTATTACGGCTTCAAGGAAAAACCATTTAACCTGACACCTGATCCCGATTATCTCTTCATGAGTCGGGGCCATGAGGAGGCGTACACCCACCTTGAATACGCCATCACTGAAAACAAGGGTTTTGTCGTCATCACGGGTGAAATCGGCTCCGGTAAAACAACGCTGATCAATTTTCTCTTACGCAAACTCGGTCGAAACATTCAGGTTGCCGTCGTCAATCACACTCTTGTCCAGCCCAAACAGTTTCTCAAAATGATATGCCATGAATTCGAAATCCCGGTGGACGGCATGGATAAGGCTGAAATGCTCAATGTTTTTCAGGAGTTCCTGCTGAAACAATTTGCCGGGAGGAAGCGCATCGCGTTAATCATCGATGAGTCTCAAAATCTGCCGGACAAAACAATCGAAGAAATCAGATTGCTTTCCAACCTGGAGTCCGAAAAACAGCATCTACTCCAGATTTTGCTGTTGGGGCAACCTGATCTGAAACAGAAGCTTCAAAGAAAGAGCCTGGAACAATTTATCCAGAGAGTAACAGTTTACTGGCATCTGAATGGTCTTGACAAAGATGAGGTCGACCAATATATTCGCCATCGTTTGTGGGTGGCAGGGACAGAAAACCTTGATATTTTTGATCAGCAAGCCATTGAGGCTATCCATAAGCATTCCCGGGGCATTCCCCGTCTTATCAATATCTTATGCGATTCCGCCCTTGTTTATGGTTATGCCGATGAACTAAAAACCATTGATAAAAAAGTTATTGATGAAGTAATAAAGGTCAGGAACATCGGAGGAGTTTTCGCTGAAGGCACAGGGGATGACAAAAAAGCTCATTCTTCTTTCATCAGGAAAGAACACTTTGGGCAATTGAATCAACGGATCAAAGCCATGGAAAAGAAAATCTATTCCCTTGAAAACACCCTCGCTAATTTAAATAAGGCATTAGATATATCCTCTTCCACCAAGAAAAAGCGTGATGAACTTGTTCTTGAACTTACAAAAATGTTAAAACAAAGCATGGAAAGCCAGACAAACTTAATACTGGAAATCATTGAGTTAAAACACAGAGAAAAAGGAGGTGATAATAAAAAGCATTCTGTTAAAACAAGCGGCCGTGCAGCCTCGATATCAGATCCATCTCCAGACCAGCCCGAGAACAATTCCAAGAATTAGCCAGATCGGTATAGATATAATCAGTCCCCACATTACTCCATTTACCTTTTTCAGTGACTTTTCCAAACTCCTCGCGTATAATGCTCTATCCAGCTTTATTCTGACATCTTCAAATTTGAAAGGCTTGGTAACATAATCATACGCGCCCTCTTTCATCGCTTCGATTGCGCTTTCAAGGCTCGGATATCCCGTGATCATTAAAAACACAACTTTGGTATCCTTTTGCCTGATTTGTTTTAATAATTCCATACCATCTATTTTCGGCATGACAAGATCAGAAATAACACTATCAAATTTGCCGGGCATGAATTTTTGAAGCGCGTCTTCCCCGCTATCAGCCGTTACTACCGCATATCCAATGCTTCCCAGGTAATCCTTTAATACGGACCTCACACTTTCATCATCGTCAACAACCAATATATTTCCCTTACTCATTATCAGTACCTCTCTCATTGGCCAGTATCGGCCCGTTCGGGGGAACGGGC
>CAZKGS010000271.1:0-3341 GCA_964552105.1 uncultured Syntrophaceae bacterium | reverse complement strand
ATTGAATCTTCCGACAGGGCCGCTCAGTCTATGAGCGCACTGATGACTTTTGCTATGAAACAGACTGAAATCAGCCAGATGGATATTCCCACGGAAGAGTCTCAGGAACGGGCACCTGTCAAGAAGCTCTTTGAAAAAGTCAGAAACGACAAAAGGGCCAATTTACTCGAAACAGAATCAAGAGAACTGCTTCAAGAATACGGGATTTCCCTGCCGGAAGCGATCTTGGCACTTAATCCCGATGAAGCCATAGAAGGAGCAAAAAAAATAGGCTATCCGCTGGCAATGAAAGTCGTCAGTCCTGACATTATCCACAAATCCGATGCAGGAGGAATCAGGCTGGGCCTGAACAGTGATAGAAATGTTAAAAATGCCTTTAGAGACATATTTAAGAATGCCGAAAAGGTAACGGCAAAAGAAAAAATTCTGGGGACCCTTATTTCACCCATGGCTGCTCCGGGGCAGGAATGCATCATTGGGATGGTGCATGATAGCCAATTCGGTCCGGTAATTATGTTTGGTCTTGGGGGAATATTCGTTGAAGTTCTCAAGGATGTTTCATTCAGAGTGGCGCCACTGACCACGGAAGATATTGAGGAGATGATTCGGGAAATAAAAGGTTACAAAATCCTTACAGGAGTGAGAGGGGAAAAGCCGAAAGACATCGAGGCTATTAAAGAAATTCTGGCCAGGCTCTCTCAGATCGCTATTGATAATCCTGAAATTCAGGAAGTCGATTTAAATCCGGTTATTGTCCATGAAAAGGGTGCATCTATAGTGGATTCCAGGGTACTTATTATAAATGAAGCAGTAAAAAGCAATGGGCAATGAGCAATGAGTTATAAACTTATTGTTTATATGGAAAGGAGAAGCATAGAAAATGGATTTTGAATGCATTATTTATAAAAAAGAGGAAGGAATTTCGACGATTAAATTGAACAGACCCAAGGTCTTAAATGCCATGAACAAACGATTATGGCTCGATCTTCAGGACGCCCTGGAAGATGTTAAAAATGATCCGGAAATAAAAGTTTTGATCATTACGGGAGAGGGAAGGGCTTTCTCTACGGGAGCGGATCTGAAGGATTCAAAGGATCGAACGATTGAAGAATATCGAAATTACCTGGTTGAGCTGCAGGAGACGTCGAGAAAGATCATCAGGTTTGAAAAACCGATTATTGCTGCGATTAACGGTTACGCATTAGGGTCGGGATACGAACTCGCACTTGCCTGTGATATTCGTATAGCGGCAGAAGAGGCTTTGATCGGTTCGCCCGAAGCTAGAGTTACATCCTCTGTAACGGGAGGAGCAATGAGGCTGGTTCAGGATCTGATAGGCCCGGGAAAAGCCAAAGAGCTGATTTTTACGGCTGAATATATTGACGGTAAAGAAGCAGAAAGAATAGGCCTCGTCAATAAGGTGGTCCCCCTCGATCAACTGATGGAGACGACCGGAGAAATGGCGAAAAAAATCGCCGAGAACTCTTCTTTTTCTATTAAAATGATTAAAAAGGGCTTCAATATGGCACGGGGTGAAGTGAGTCTCGAAGCATTGATGGACTATGAAATTGAGGCCTGCCTGGCCTGTGTTTCTACAAAAGAAAGGCAGGATTCTCTCCAGGAATTCGAGGAAAGAAAAAAATAAGAAGTATCTATGCAGACAGATCATGAAAGGGTTGCGCTGATTCTCTTTTTACTGACGTTTTTTCTCATATACGGCGGGCTTCACTTCTACATGCTTATCAAGGTAAAGAATTCCTTTTTACCTGGAGCAAAGGCAACGCTATGTCTTATCCTTTTTATGGTAATCATGGTCTTTGCTCCCGTGGTGATCCACATACTCGAAAGGAGTGGCTATGAATCTTTAGCACGCCTTTTTTCCTATGTTGGATATTCATGGATGGGAATAGTGTTTTTATTCTTTTCCCTGGCTGTGCTTTTTGATGTCTATCGCTTCTCCGTTTATGCAACCGGATTTGTCCTTAACAGAGACTTTTCTTTCGTAATGCCTTCTGCCCTCCATTCTTGTGTCATCCCTCTGGTATTTGCGGTACTTGTATCTGCCTATGGCTACTTTGAAGCACAGAATATTTACACCGAACGGGTCGTCATAACGACTTCAAAAATACCGAAAGAGATCGGTAAACTAAAAATCGTTCAGATTTCCGATGTTCATCTTGGACTGATCATTCGTGAAAAAAGATTGAGAGAAATTCTGCGAAAGATAAAGGCTGAAAATCCTGATATCCTGGTGTCAACGGGCGATCTTATAGATGGACAAATCAATAATCTTGGACACTTTTCAGAAATGTTGAAAGAAATCAATCCAAGATATGGGAAGTTTGCGGTTACGGGTAATCATGAATTTTATGCGGGACTTGATGAGGCGCTCGATTTTACAGCAAAATCAGGTTTTAAAGTCTTGAGAGGCGAGGGGTTAACCATTTCAGGCTTAATCAATATTATCGGGGTTGACGACCCCGCTGAAAAGATCTACGGCATTTCTAAAAATATCACAGAAAAGGAAATACTTTCAGTTTTTCCAAAGGACAAATTTACACTCCTGCTCAAGCATCAGCCTGTTGTGGATACAAAGTTGCTGGGTCTTTTCGATTTACAGCTCTCCGGCCATACCCATAAGGGGCAGATTTTCCCCTTCACTCTCATCACGCGGTTACGTTATCCCTTTAACTCCGGCTATTTCAATCTTTCCAACGATACTCATTTGTATGTGAGCAGGGGGGCGGGAACATGGGGGCCACCCGTCCGGTTCCTGGCGCCGCCTGAAATAACGGTTATTGAACTGGTGCATGAAAATAATTAGAAATAACGAATCACTGCTTTAGCCCATATTTCTTCAGTTTGTATCTTAGCATTCTTTCACTGATTCCGAGCAGTTCGGCGGCCTTTGTCTGGTTGTGGGCAGCTTCCCCCATAGCCTGTTCTATTAATCGTTGCTCCAGTTCTTCGATTGAATCTTTTAAAGAACCCTTTTTTATTTTTTGACTGTCCGGGTATTGAGATGGTACTTTTCTAAATGGGAGATCCTTGACAGATATGACAGAATCCCTGGCTATGACTACAGCTCTTTCAATGATGTTTTCCAGTTCCCTGACATTTCCGGGGTAATCATATTTTAAGATGAGATCCATGGCCTCGCTGCTCAAGCCTTCAATCTTTTTGCCGTTTTCAGCAGAAAAGCGACCGACAAAGTGATTTATTAATAATGGTATATCCTCTTTTTTTTCTCGAAGGGGTGGAATATTCATAACAACCACATTCAGCCTGTAAAAAAGATCTTCCCTGAATGTGCCTTCTTCAACCTTACTTTCCAGGTCACG
>CAZKGS010000270.1:0-3341 GCA_964552105.1 uncultured Syntrophaceae bacterium | reverse complement strand
GGTCAAGGAACTCTTTCTCATGGGTTCGGGACAGGGCTTTTTCATAGATTCCAGGCGGAAGCTTTCCGTAACGTTGACTGGTGACAGTCAGGATGGTCCTGATTCTGAGGTCAGGCTAACTTTTTACAGGGGTAGCTACAAGGACAAGCTTCTCGAAGAAAAATTTATTCTCAGGAATGGAAAGTCAAAATCCTGGGAGTTTGCCCCGGATAAAAAGGTACAAACGCTTGAAGTTGTCGTCAATCGCGAGGGAGCTGTAAAGTTCAGACTTGAACAACCCGCGCCGGTACAGGCAGCACCAAAACACAGGATTATAGCCAGGCCGAAACCTCGATTAATGACGCATACCTTTGACCTGAAGAAGCCGTCGGGACGCGGTGAAATTCTATATCCGGGGAAAAAGCTGGTAATTACTATAACCGGTGATAGCCCGAGCCGTTCTGTTTCCCGGGGAGATTTTACCATCTATACGGGAACTAACTACCAGGGTAAAATAGAAACAGTCAAGTACTCCGTCAACCACGGTCAGTCGAAATATTGGGAATTTTCCCAGGAGAAACACGTGGGGTCTATTAACCTGTATCTTCTCAGGGGAGGTGTGGAGGTAAAACTTGATCAGTCTCCGGGTGCCGGTATTCCGACCACCGCGGTGGCACAGCCTGCTGTAACGACTCCGACTGCCGGCGTTCCTGCCGGGAAGGACAAATCCAGGCCAGCCGGTCCCCGTCTTCCAAAGCAGGAAAGCAAGGCAATTTTGAAAGCCATCAATGCCAACGATGTAGCCACGGTAAAGGCATATCTGGACAGGGGTATGGATCCCAATTCCACGGTTTACGGTTCTCCGCTGCTCCAGAAGGCTGCCAATCTCGGCAGCGCGGAGATGGTCAAACTTATACTCTCGCGGGGCGGCGATATTAATTATAAATTCAGGAATGGCGACAACGCCCTTGCATTGGCTATGAGTAACCGCAAACACTGGCGGGAGATTGTTCCGGTACTGGTTGAGGCAGGCATTGGGATAAATGAGCAAACTCCCTTCTGGAAGATAGTTTTTAAAACAAAAAACGGAAAGTTCAAGCCGGGCGTGGAAGCAATTCTGGAACTCCTGCTTTCAAAAGGAGCTGATGTAGATTGTCCGATAATCAAAGATGGAACCACATCCCTCATGTACACCGCTAAAATGGCATGGCTGGAACCGGTAAGATTCTTCCTGGCTCACGGTGCTGATGTAAACGCAAAGAATAAAAAAGGCGATACTGTCCTGAGCCTGGCCATGAAAAAACAACCCAGGGAAAGACCGTATCAAAGGAATAACCGTAAGGCCATTATTGAACTGCTGAAGGCTAAGGGCGCAAAGTGAAAGGGCGGTCCACCCATCCATGTTGAAATGCCCGGCGGAACTCTTTCGATTACCTTTAAAAACAAGGGAGAATATTTCGAAGACGTATGGCTTTCGGGTAAAGTAGACTGGATTTATAATGGTGAAATTGTTCAGGAAGAAGGGTAAAAGTTGTTGCAGGGTTATGAATTATGAAAGAAGTCGTAGTAGTTTTTGATTTTGGATCGCAGACTTCCCAGCTTATTGTCAGGAGGATACGGGAGCTTGGCGTATATTGCGAGATAGTCAGGCACGATATATCAAAAGATGAATTGTTGAGGCTTAATCCCGTGGCTGTTGTTCTATCGGGGAGTCCGGCCTCTGTTCTCGAACCGGGGCATCCAGAGATGGATTCAACATTATTAGATATTGATGTTCCGGTGCTTGGCATCTGCTACGGGATGCAACTGTTGGCGAAGATGCTGGGAGGAACAGTCGAAAAGGGAAGGGGAGGTGAGTATGGCCCCGCCAAAATTGGTGTAATCAATCCCATCGGTATTTTCAATGATATGGGACCTGACCTTGATGTATGGATGAGTCATGGGGATCACGTAATAGAAATGCCGGAGGGCTTTGAAGTCCTGGCAAGCACACCTGCCTGTCCCATATCGGCGATGTGTAACAAAGATAAAAAAATATATGGAATGCAGTTTCATCCGGAAGTGGTTCACACACCAAGGGGCAAAGATATACTGCGAAATTTTTTGTTCCGCATTGCAGGCTGCAAAGGCGGCTGGACAATGAGCAGATTCATTGATGAATCAGTAGAGAAAATCAAGGATCTTGTAGGAAATTCCAGGGTGGTTTGCGGTCTTTCAGGCGGTGTGGATTCTTCGGTCGCAGCTGCCCTCATAGATCGTGCTGTCGGTGACCAGATGGATGCTATCTTTGTAGACAATGGCCTCTTGCGAGAAGGGGAGGTAGATGAGATACGATCCCTGTTTACCGACGACTATCCCTTTAACTTTGTTATCGTTGATGCTGCAGACCGGTTTTTGACAGCATTAAGTGGAGTTACCGATCCTGAAGAGAAGAGAAAAATCATAGGAAAGACTTTTGTTGATGTATTCCGTGATGCGGCATCTCATGTAGAGAAGGCAAAATTCCTGGCGCAGGGCACACTCTATCCGGATGTTATAGAGAGCCATTCGGCATTTGGAGGGCCATCGGCTACGATAAAAAGTCATCACAATGTTGGGGGGCTTCCCGAAGATCTTGGATTTGAGTTGTTAGAGCCTTTAAGAGAGCTTTTCAAGGATGAAGTAAGGCTTCTCGGTAAGGAACTTGGGCTGCCTGACAGACTTCTTTTACGTCAACCCTTCCCGGGTCCGGGGTTGGCGGTACGTATCATTGGAGAAGTTACGAAAGAGGCCCTTTCCATACTCCGCAGGGCAGACGTAGTCGTTCAGGAAGAAATGGAAAACTATGAAAAATATGATGAGGTATGGCAATCTTTTGCCGTGCTGTTGCCCGTTAAAAGCGTTGGTGTAATGGGTGATGAACGCACCTATGCCAATGTCGTGGCACTGAGGGTTGTCACAAGCCTGGATGCAATGACGGCGGATTGGGTCAAACTTCCCTATGAAATTCTGGCGCGCATATCCTCACGGATTATCAATGAAGTAAAAGGCGTTAATCGAGTTGTATATGATATCAGCTCAAAACCACCCAGCACAATCGAATGGGAATAGGGGTTACCATACCCAAACGTACAGATACTCCGGCATTCAGGCACCATGTATGGTCTTTTTTTTATAAACAAAACAGGGATGGCTGTTTATCGTCGATAAACGCCACCCCTGTCACCGATTATCGCAGGTAAAGTTTAAACAACACCCTGGGCCAGCATAGCCTTTGCCACCTTGGTAAAACCGGCTATGTTTGCACCCATCACATAGTTGCCGGGCACACCATATTCTTCCGAAGCATCCATACATGCGCTGTGGATACTTTTCATGATTTT
>CAZKGS010000269.1:0-3365 GCA_964552105.1 uncultured Syntrophaceae bacterium | reverse complement strand
TATGGGAAAGAATAAAAAAACGATAATTAAAGAATACACAAAAGCCATTTTCATTGCTATCATTATAGCTCTTTTTATCCGTACATTCATCGTACAGGCATTCAAAATACCTTCCGGCTCCATGATTCCGACCCTCCAGATTGGTGACTGGCTCCTTGTTAATAAATTCATCTACGGAATAAAAATACCTCTGACAAGAAAAACTCTCATTCCCATTAAAGAACCCCAAAGGGGTGATATTGTCGTTTTTATATATCCCATGGACAGAACAAAGGATTTCATAAAGAGAGTCATCGGCGTTGCGGGAGATGTAATAGAGATAAGAAACAAGAAAATATATATTAACGGTTCCCCATTCGATGACACGTATGGTGTCTTTACGGATAGCCTGATTCTCCCCCGATCAATGCAGCCACGTGACAACTTTGGGCCGGTAAAGGTTCCTGAGGGGCACATCTTCGCCATGGGAGATAACAGAGACAACAGTTACGACGGCAGATTCTGGGGTTTCGTAAATTTGAAGGACGTTGTTGGTAGGGCATTTATCATATACTGGTCCTGGAACGGTGAAAAACACAACGTCAGATGGAACAGATTGGCCAAAATCCTTCATTAAGAAGGGCAAGCAAAAATAAGTTGACTTTTGAATATGAGCATTGGTATATTTTATAAGTGAATATGGATATTGAAACAGGATGACAGATGATCAATATTTTTTTTAAGATTCAAGAGCGGGAAAAAGCCTTCTCATTTCATGGGGAGGCTTTTTTTATAGAAACCGGAAGGTAAGGCAATGATGAAGACAAAAAAGGTGGTCATGGATGCTGAGGGGATAGACAGATCCCTGTCGAGAATAGCCAGTGAAATCCTGGAGGAAAATGAGGGTGTTACGGATCTGGTCATAATCGGAATCAGGGCAGGAGGAATGTTTCTGGCAAAAAGATTGTGCCACAAGATTTCCGAGGCTGAAGGGGTTGAAATTCCTTTCGGCATTTTAGACATTACCTTGTACCGTGATGACATATTAACATCCAAAAGGAAACCGAAACTGGGGAAAACAGATATATCTTTTTCCCTAGATAACAAAAAAGTCGTTCTTGTGGACGATGTCCTTTTCACTGGAAGGACGATCAGGGCGGCCATGGACGCACTGATTGATTTCGGAAGGCCCAAGCTCATTCAGCTTGCCGTTCTCATCGACAGAGGACACAGGGAATTGCCCATTCGGGCTGATTTTGTCGGCAAAAACCTCCCATCGTCTTTCTGGGAAGAAGTCAGCGTTAAGGTAGCGGAAACAACAGACAATGATGAGGTTATTATTGAAGAAGGGTAATGTATTAATTCTGAATTTTGAATTAAGGGGCCTACGTTCTAATTGATACGATTTGAGCTAACTGTTAGTCATATAAGGTTTTCAACAATCTGAGGCGAAATCATGAGACTATCAAAAAAAGATATTCTGGGCATGAAAGAACTTTCCCGGGAAGAAATCAACTTGATCCTTGATACGGCAGAATCTTTCCTGGAGGTATCAACAAGAAAAATTAAAAAGGTTCCTACTCTCAGAGGAAAAACCATTATTAATTTCTTTTTTGAAGCAAGCACAAGAACAAGAACTTCCTTTGAAATTGCGGGGAAACGACTAAGTGCGGACACGGTAAATATATCAGCCACTACAAGCAGTGTTGTAAAGGGTGAAACACTTACGGACACTGCAAAGACTTTAGAAGCCATGAATCCCGATATTATCGTCATCAGGCACAGTGCCGCCGGAGCACCGCACATGCTTGCCCGTCTGGTAGAGCAATCCATCATAAACGCCGGTGACGGAGCCCATGAACATCCAACTCAGGCCCTCCTGGATATGCTGACCATCAGAAATAAAAAGGGAGAGATCGCCGGCCTTAAGATTGCAATTGTGGGGGATATAGCCCACAGCAGAGTCGCACGCTCGAACATTCTTGGTCTTACAAAAATGGGGGCACAGGTAACCGTCTGCGGTCCGGCCATGATGATGCCCAGAGATATTGATAAAATGGGTGTTTCCGTTTCCTATCACATGGAAGACGCGATAAAAGATGCTGATATTATCATGATGCTCAGAATTCAGTTAGAAAGGCAGAATGATAATCTCTTTCCTTCCGATCGAGAATACGCACGTTATTTTTGCTTGAACAACAGGAATATAAAAATAGCAAAGCCTGACGTTCTTGTCATGCACCCAGGCCCTATAAACAGGGGAATTGAAATCGCCCCTGATATCGCTGACGGTGTTCAGTCCCTTATTCTTAAACAGGTTACCAACGGTGTCGCCGTGAGAATGGCACTCCTTTACCTTCTGGCAGGAGGAGAATAATGAAACTGCTACTCAAGGGAGGAAGGGTCATTGATCCTTCAGAAAATATTGATGCAGATCTGGATATTCTGATTGAAAGCGGAAAGATCGTGGAACTTGGCAGGAATCTTTCTCTTTCAGAAATCAGTTCTTCATCAATAGAAGTTCTTGACTTGAAAAATACAATAATCGCCCCTGGCTTGATTGATATGCATACCCATCTACGGGAACCGGGGCATGAGTACAAGGAAACGATTCAAACGGGCAGTGAAGCGGCGGTTGCCGGTGGATTTACTTCAATTGCCTGTATGCCCAACACAAATCCCGTTAACGATAATCGTTCAGTAACCGAATTTATACTAAAACAGGCCAAACTCGCCAACATGGCAAATATTTACCCCGTCGCAGCGATCAGCAAAGGATCAGAAGGAAAGATTCTTGCAGAATTTGGTGACTTAAAAGATGCCGGCGCCGTAGCATTCTCCGATGATGGAAGACCCGTCATGAACAGTCGACTGATGAGAAGCGCCCTTGAATATGCCTATTCGCTATGTCTTCCTATTATATCACATTGTGAGGATTTGGATTTATCCGAGGGTGGGTCAATGAATGAAGGCTTCGTGTCCACTGAACTCGGTCTTCAGGGAATTTCCAATATCGCAGAAGATATAATGGTGGAAAGAGAAATAGCCCTGGCGGCCTACACCGGAACTTCCGTCCATATTGCCCATGTTAGCACCGCAGGATCGGTCCGCGCTATTCGAGCAGCAAAAGACAGGGGAGTCCGTGTGACAGCGGAAACGGCTCCGCATTATTTTACCCTTACCGACGAAGCCTTAAGAGAATTCTCCACAAATACCAAGGTCTACCCACCACTGAGAAGCATGGAGGATGTGGAAACCATAAAGCAGGGGCTCAAGGATGGTACCATCGATACAATCGCAAGCGACCATGCTCCTCATTCATCCATAGAAAAAGACGTTGAATTTGAATATGCCTCAAGCGGTATCAACGGCCTGGAAACATCCCT
>CAZKGS010000268.1:0-3387 GCA_964552105.1 uncultured Syntrophaceae bacterium | reverse complement strand
GAGTTAGTTCTTCACAGAAGAGATCTGCATCAAAGAGAAATATCCCACTATTCCATAGATACCCCTCCTTAAGATATTGTTGTGCAGTTATTTTATCTGGTTTCTCTTTAAATTCCTGTATTGTCATTCCAGGTCCGCATGCAACTCCGGGGGCAATGTAACCGTATCCGGTATGGAGTGATGTTGGCCTGACACCAAAGGTGACCAGATACTGATCAGCCAGTGAAATTGCATTGGTGATATCATGGATTGCATTCTCATCAAGTGAGTGGTCGCTTGGAAAAACAACTACCTTTTTTGGTGAATTGTGTCTGATAATTTCCCTGACTGCCCATGTTATTGCCGGAAGCGTGTTTCTCCCCACCGGTTCTTTAAGGATATGAGAGTTGGCAGGATCAGTACCCTGTTCCCGTATCTGGTTTTGTACCAGGAACTGATGAAGTTCATTTGTGACGATATAAATATCACATGCATCTGATATCTTCAGAGCACGTGTATATGTCTCCTGAAAGAGTGATTTTTCTCCTGATATCTGGAGAAATTGTTTGGGATAATTTGTTCGTGAGAGTGGCCAGAGTCGTGTCCCGACGCCCCCTGCTAAAATGACAGATGTAATCCCGCTCATACTATAGTATCTGGTTTCTTTTTGATCTATTTAGTCAGTGTCAAATTATCAGGCATGTTCTGTCGGTTTTTCAAGTGAGATGGAATAGTCATGGTAGAATCACCTGATTATTTTCAACATCTTTCTCCGTCCTCTGCGGTTTGAATTCTTAAAATGCTTTGGAACATTATCAATATGAAGTCAGAATGTCAGGTAAGTAAATTCTACCTGAACATGATGGTATGGTATCACTTGTTTTTCAGACGGAGCCCTCCCCTTTCCCATCCATTCCAGGAGTTAAACGGTGTATGATTACCCAGGAGGTTTTTTAGCAGAGCTGCCTGAAAAATCATTGATGTGATGGTATATATCTCCAATATGGTTTTTCTTTCATTTGGTACATGAAAAATCTGCAGAGAAATTCAGTAATCCTCTGACAAAACATACGTATCATCCCGCACTACCTGATTTACGATACATACATAAACTAAATGAGAGCAATGGTATACTAATACCAATGCCTCTGCAAAAGATTCCCTATGGCATCAGTAATTACCGCATGATACGAGAAGAGGGATATGCATACGTCGATAAAACCCGGTTTATCCGCATCCTTGAAGAATTCCCGGAACCCTATATCTTCTTTCTTCGTCCACGCAGATTCGGAAAAAGTCTGTTTGTCTCTCTTTTGAGTTCGTATTATGATATATCATTAAAAGAGGAATTTACCCATCTCTTTTCAGGAACTGACATTGGTGAAAATCCAACACCTTCGAAAAACCAGTATTACACTCTGACCTTTGATTTTTCAGGGATTTCCACAGACTATAGTGAAAAACTCATTGACTCCTTTTCAAAACGAGTCCTGAACTCATTAAACAATTTCATCCGGAAATATTCACTCAGGATTGATCCACTCCGGTTTGATACTGCTCCAGAACTACTCGCTGAATTTTTTCAGAAGATTGAATATGAGATCAATGGACCCCTATACATCATCATAGACGAATATGATCATTTCGCCAATGAACTCCTTGGATTTAACCTCGATTTATTTCAGAATACTGTCAGTAAAAATGGATTTGTCCGCAAATGGTATGAGGTTCTCAAAGAAGCAACAAAGACCAGTGTGAGAAGAATATTCGTAACCGGAGTATCTCCGATAACCCTTGATAGCCTGACATCAGGGTTTAACATCGGAAAAAACCTTACGAGAAGTTCAAAACTCAATGAGATGATGGGATTTACTGAAGAAGAAGTAATCCTAATAATGGGGCAGACCCTCCCGAAAGGAGCTATCACATCACAGATGCTGGAAACCATGCGGCGATACTATAATGGATATCTGTTTAGTGAAGACGCAAAAATCCGGTTATTCAACAGCGACATGATATTGTATTACCTGAGTAGTCATCTTGAACGAGGAAAACCCCCCGAACTGCTTCTTGACATAAACATCGCGAGTGATTATGGCAAAATCGGTCGCCTCATGCGACTAAAATCTCCGGAAAGTAACATAGCAGTGTTGAAAAATATTGTCTATACTGGTGAGGTTTCAACGCAGATTTCCCCCCTGTTTTCAATGGAAAAGGATTTTTCCCGGGATAATTTCGCCTCACTCCTCTTTTATCTCGGACTGCTCACCATTAAAAACGCGATACCCGGAGAAGTACTCCTTCAGATTCCAAACTATGTTATTCGTGGTCTGTATTATGATTTCTTTACCAAAGTTATCGCAGAAGATGGGGCATTTTCTATTCAACCGGACAAAATACGTGAGGCGATGCGGGAGATAGGATATAAAGGGAGATGCGAAAAACTGGTTGTTCTGATTGAAGAGATACTTCATAGCTTCTCCAACCGGGATTATATCGGCTTTGATGAAAAATACATCAAAGTCATTCTCTTCACCTATGCAAATATGAGTAATCTATTTCTGGTAAAATCAGAGTATGAAGTGCCGGATGGATATATTGATATTGTTTTCCTGGCCCGAGAGCCCTGGAAACCAGATTATTATGCGATATTTGAACTCAAGTATCTGAAAGTTGGCGCTACTGAAGAGAAAATACAAACGGTTACTGATGATGGAATACGGCAAATCATGCAATATACATCCTCGCCTGAGCTGGCAGCGGTGAAAAACCTGAAAAAATGGGTGCTTGTTTTTGTCGGGGATCTGTGTGCTCTCGTACGGGAAGTATGAAGAACTTATTTGTACCATATATCATGAAAAAAGTTTCCATTTTCATCACGGAAGCCTGATACCCTGGTATCATCAACGTTTTTTAAAACCTTTACACTCGTAAACAGATAAAGAATTTAAAAATTATATAGAGCAGGACAAAGATTGCTGGGTTTTGTTAACATCCCCACATTACCTGGTTGTATCTCACAAGGGAAGACTGATGAGGCGACGCACGCAATGGCATTTCACTCAATCCGATAAAACCAATTATTGAAGTTATGGTCTAGTTCATGGATGAATCACAGACAAATGCCGGTATTATCGTGGACTGTGGGTATCAACGTTCCTGGATTAACATCAGGTAGAGCATACATAATTTAAGGAAATCAATATCATTCTTGTGACATCAGGTTAATAGTCAATCACCATTCCAATTACGAGATAGCCATGGGAACACTTCGGAAAATCATCAATCCAGGAATTATCATTCTCATTTGGTGCCATATTATTTCATGAGACACTTCTCAATGCCAGATACTGATCATGCAAATCAGGAATTATACTATATAGTCTGTGCACGAATACTTTTCATAAT
>CAZKGS010000267.1:0-3406 GCA_964552105.1 uncultured Syntrophaceae bacterium | reverse complement strand
AACAATAAAGAACTCCGTGATGATAGGTCAAACGGAGACCTGACCCCTTTCGACACGGGGTGACACTTCACTCTCCATTAGCAGCGGGGAAATCCAGTTTGAAGGTAGTGCCATTATCGGGATCACCTTCTACTTCAATGGTTCCACCATAATCTTTGATGATACCGTAACTGATGCTCATACCCAGTCCGGTACCTTTTCCAACCTCTTTCGTGGTAAAAAAGGGCTCAAATATTTTATCCCTGATATCTTCAGGAATCCCTGTTCCATTGTCATAAACTGTTACAACAACGTGATTGTCTTCCTGATAAGATCTGATCTTCAAGACCTTGTTCCATTCTCGATCCCCTGATTTGGTTTCCTTTTCATCCAGGGCATCCTTTGCATTTGTCACCAGATTGATAAAAACCTGCTCCATTCTGTTATGATCGGCTATGATGGGAGGCAGATCTTCGGCCAGATCCAGCGCCACTTCTATCCTGTGTACCCTCAACTGCTGGCCCAGTATCTTGAAGACGTCGGCAATAGGTTCGTTAATATCCAATTGATTACTTCTAATTTCCGATTGCCTGGAAAAATCTTTCATATGTTTTATGGTCTGAGCCGCCCTTTGAACATTTCTCTCAATCTCTTCAGTCATAGCATACAGCTCTTTTTCTTTTATTTTCTCGCCTTTGTTAATCATTTTCTTGAAGAAATCCGAGCACACCTGAATCACGTTGAGGGGCTGATTGATTTCATGGGCTATACCGGAAGCCATGGTACCTAATGTCGCCATCTTGCTGGCCTGAATCAACTGGGCTTCTTTTTCGACACTTTCGCTTACATCCGGGGTACTGGCTATCAGGGCGTCTCTTCCCATAAATTGAACAGAACGGGTATGGACATTCACATAAAATGGCAGCCCATCCTTTTTCTTGTGTATCCTCTTCGGGAAGGAATTCGATTCATTCAAGGAAACTCTCTTCAAGCCGTCGATCAGTTCGTCATCTTTCTGATGTCCAAGGTCCAGGAAGGTCATCTCTAAAAACTCATCCCGTGAGTAACCGTAACAGTCGAGGGCCGTTTCGTTGACATCCAGGATTTGCAGGGTCTTCCTGTCGGCAATAATGATAGGATTAGGATCCGCATCAAACATGGTCCGATACTTCTCTTCCGACTTCCCTATCTCACGATATGAATCCTCCAGCTTCGCCGTCTTCTCTTTTACCTTCAATTCCAGAGACTGACCAAACATCTTCGTTTCATGATGAAGGCTGGCATTCTCTATTGTAACGGCAATACGATTGCTGATGATGGCGAGGAGACTCTTGTCATCATCTGAAAATCGCTGTGAGTTGTGACTTGAAATTCTTATTACGCCAAAGATCCCTTCTTTCGAGGCTAACGGAATGTAAGCTGCCGATTTCAATCCCTCATTTAATACGAATTCCGGGTAAGGCGCATTATCAAAGGTTACATACTCAAAGATGATCTTTTCGCCTTTTCTTACTACCTCTTCAACAACGCTGTCAGGACCAGGTTCATTTCCCTTCTGGTAAAAGCTCTCTGAATACCCGGCAGAACAGGCTACGCGGAAACCCGAATCGTTTTCCTTCAGGTAGATTCCGGCGCTATCAACACCCAGGTTGGAAATGATTCCGTTTACGGCTGCGCGAAGGCTCTCTTCAAGATCCAGTGATTCACTCAGGGCGCTTGTAATCTTCCACAGACTCGAAAGCTGGTGGATGTGTTTTACCCGCTCATTCTGAAGGAGCTTGGTGTCGGTCGTGTCCCACAGTGTTTCAATGGCGCCGATAATATTCCCGTCGGGCCCTTCAATGGGAGCACCCGTAAAGTAAAGCCATCGGCCACTCTCTCCTATATTAGGGAAAAAATCCTCTGCCTCGTACGCACCTTCTATAAGTAGAGACTTGCGCCCTTTATCACTGTAGTATTTTCTCAGATTTTCCTCTTGCATCTGATCAACAATCAGATCGGCCATAATCGGTTTTTCTTCCACGTAAAAGGCCTTCCACTGCTTTCTTGTCCCGACGATTTCTTCCGCACTGCTACCGGTAAGCCTCTCAATGGCCTTGTTCCAGTGGGTTACAACATGGTCCTTGTTTATGACGAACGTAGGTATGGTGCTCCCCTGCATGATCTGAGAGAGGACTTTTTCTCCCTGCAAAAGGTTCACTTCTGCCGCCGCACGTTCCATTATGTCTTCATAAGAAGCTATGTCCGCCCTCTCCCTTACAGGTAAAAGATGCATGATGAAGGACTCGAAGGATTTTAAATCCTCAAGCCTTTCTTCCTTCCGCAACACGTCCCAGTAAAATCTCCCGATGCTCAGGAATATGGCCAGAAGGAATAGACCGATCATAAAGGCTGGCTCCGTATTGAACTTGCCGTCCATCCAGTAACCTATATAGAAGAATATGAACGAGGAAATGACGATGACAAAGCCCCAGGCAACGAGCATAAATACCTGGCCGTAGCTTGAAGTTTTGTGAACTGTTGTATCGTGTGTGGTCATCGTAATGTTATCCTCCTTTCTGTCAACCGGTCTCGCCTGAGGTGAGGGGGGAGGTGAGATCCCGACCAAAAGGTCGTGGGTCTCAAAATTTAACTAACAAGAGCCTTGAGGGCATCCACAACCGGTGCGGTGAAAAGGGCCACAAGAATCGTATAAAGGGCGAAGGAACCAATCGCCTCGCTGAGATATATCCTGGAATATTTGTGTTTCAGAGAGGTGATGACTAAACCACCCAGGAGCAGGCATCCGAGGTGAAAGTAGGGAAAGTTGCCTGCACCGGTTGCTACATATTCAGCATAACCGAATGAAGCGGTTCCCAGCACAACAAAGGCCGCCAGAATCAATGTTTGTAAAATCTTTTTCATAATTTGTGTTCTCCTTTACGATTTTTATTAAGCTTGAGCTTCGTCTTACATTAATGAAATAACCGTGCCAGATTGACAGATTTATGAAAAAATATTCGTAACATATTGATTATAAGTGAATATTCCTGATAGCAAAAATTATTTAAACCGGCTATCAGGAGTCAAAACAGAAGGGTTTTTAAAAGAAACGTTCAGTGACGTTTAATGAAATATCGAACATTGATGGTTTCGTAACAAGTCGAAAATATTCTCTCTCCCTCGATGGGAGAGGGTTAGGGTGAGGGTGAATACGACACCATTTCATGCACTTATGTGCCTCTCCCCTTGCCCCTCCTGCCTCCCCCAGCAAGTGGGGGAGGGTAAGATGGAAGAAAGTTATTATAGCCCTCCCGCCAGGGGAGGGGAAATCCGACTTTTTACCCTTCCCCGATCAGTCGGACTTTGTACGAAATCATCAACACTCAGACATATCGGGATTAATACAGGCGTTCCGGTTTTCATGTTTTACTTTTCGTTAAATTAA
>CAZKGS010000266.1:0-3423 GCA_964552105.1 uncultured Syntrophaceae bacterium | reverse complement strand
CCCTCGAATCCTTGACTCCTTGAACCCTCTGGTATTAATTATAGATAATGTACCTATTTTGCCTTAATTAACTTCAACTAATCGGGAGATGATCCTCTTTTATTTATTAGTGACTGCCCCAAAAAAAGGTGCCAGCCACTTTTTAATCTCTTCTTTCGACGGCACCTTTCCCACGGACATTGTCTTCCCATTAATGACCAGCGCCGGAGATCCAGTAACACGGTATTTTGCTATTTCCCTGATATCAGTTATGTGCTCTACGTCGGCAGCAAGATTCACTTCGGACAGGACATTGATCACCTCTTTTTTCATCCAGTCACACCGTGCACACCCTGTTCCAAGGATTTTAATTTCCAGTGTCTGTAACACTGTTTCATCTTCTTCAAATGGTTGACCGAGGTGCTTTCTGAATTCCCGGACGAAGGCCTGGCCATATTTATCAACGGCTCGATTCGGTATATAGTTCTTTTTTGACAGCCGTTTTATCAGCTCAGCTTTAACCTCCTCATCGGCTTTCTGTGCATAATCTTTAGCCATCGTCTGAATGACGCTTTCGAGTCCCACAATGCCAATTCTCCGGTTGTTTATTTTGATCTGACTTACATCCTTATCAGTCATGGTGTCTCTTTCCTTTACTTATCGAAAAAGAAGTCTCCAAATCAAGAACAACAGGAACTATCAGAATCACTTGTTTTCGGTAAAAAAGTTGTTTCATTCTTTTCGTAGAGTTCTCTTACCATCTTTTTTGCCTTTTCAACATCTTCTCTCATAACATTCGGATTCATGGTCTTTTCAATGCCAAGATCGGTCAGAACCAGACATGTCTTTATCGGGATTTCAGCATGTTCGAGAATCATTTTGCCACATCCTACTGCACAGCCATCAATTACAATATTATCAGCTTCGCTGGCAGCACGGAGAAATCCGCGTCTATGAGCACCGATTCCGGCCAGACAGAAGGGACGTGCAAATTCTTCCTGCACGAGTTCTGCTACGACCTGATGTGACAATTGCCCAACATTGGCACCTCCGGAACAGGACATGATCAATACTCTTTTGCCGGACACATTGTTTTCCTGGGACATGATTATTTCTCCTTTCATAAATATTCTTATAAAAATTGGCTCAATCATCCAAATAATGTACCGTTTTCTTTATTATCTCTTTATTCTTCCATCTTATAAATCGTGAAACAGACACCAATGCCTGATCAAAGAAAAAAACATGGAGGGCCATTCCGATAAGACTCAGGTCTCTTAACAGATAGAGCAAGTTTATTGTTCCCGCGTCAGCGGCTGTTGAAAAACAGCCGCAGGAGATGTCAAGCCCCCGTGCGAGATTGATGGTTAGAGCACAGGCGAAGATGCCAAGGAGCACTGACACCACCAGGGAACTGCCCATAGTCCAGATACTGAGCAAAAGGCTTCCTCCCACTATGATTTCGACCCAGGGGAGGAGAATGGCAACGGCATTAATCATCCATTCGGGGAGAAGTTTATAGTTATAGATGGAAAGGGCAAATCCCGCAGGATCAATTACCTTGACAATCCCTGCATAAAGAAAAAAGCCACCCAGGAAGTATCGGAAGCAAAGGGATAGAACAGGTGATTTGCACCAGGACAAGATTTTCTGTTTCATCATTCCTCTTCCTTCTTAATTGGACAGCCAGCCGGATTCCTGATTTTACGGTAACGGCAAATTTGCCTGATTTCAACATATTACGAACTCATCAAAAACGGATTTACAATAAAATAGAAACCTAAAACCCCTATAACAACACCTGCACCTTTCCGAAACCAGTCTCCTGCCCCTTGCCATACACGGTTTTCCAGCAGCCCTCTCACTGCCGCTGTCGAGCTGCCAGCCACAACAATGGGCAGACAATGACCGATGGCGAACAGCAGGATAAGCAGAATTCCCGTTGCCACTTTTTGCTGGATTGTTATAATCGCAAGTATGGGGGCAATAAAACCGAAAGTGCAGGAACCGGAGAGCACTCCATAGGCAAGACCCAGGACAAAGGCCCCTAAAAGGCCTTTGAGATTTAACCGGTGTAAGGGACCGCCTGAAAAGGAGCACTTTTCCACGCCGAATAAACCCAGAGCCACCCAAACCAGAACCAACCCTACCAGGATCTGCCAGTAATTGCCGATATCACCCAACATTCGGCCCAGAAGAGCGCAAATTATACCTACCAGAGCGATGGAAATAAAGAGACCGAAGGTGAAAGAAACAGAATAATTCACAGCTTCCCCGGGTTTTAATATCTGCTTCTGTCCTCCTACATAGGCCACAATTAAGGGTATGGAAGCCAGGTGACAGGGACTGAAAAGGACACTTATCATACCCCATAAAAAGCAACCCAAGGCAGCCAATGCCGTTGCTCCCGTGATCCATTCATTGACGGTCAGAAAGAATGATTCAAGCATCTGTACTCCCATTTAATCTCATAGTTAGAATCTGCTTAATTTCTTCGTATCCTGAATTTAAGGTTGACTTACACCCATCTTTTCAAGCTGCTCGATTATCGCCTTCTCGCTCATGAATCCCACATGTCGATAAACCTCTTCACCCTCTTTATTGAAGAATATTTGTGTAGGAATGGCTCGTATACCAAATCTTTGTGCTTGATCACGATACTCCCAGACATCGATAAAGATAATAGCTGCCTTATCCTTATAATCTTTTTCCACCTTTTCCAAAATCGGCGCCATCATCTTGCAAGGAATGCATGATTTGGCCCCCAGATCCAGCATCGTGACCATGCCCTTTACGGGAACTACACTTACTTCACCCGATTCAGATGAAAGCGCAGCGAACTTTATTCCCCCAACAGGAGCGAATAAAATCATCAACCCAAGAGAAGTCAATAGAATTTTCTTTCTCATTTATATGTGACCCCCAATGAAACAATTATTATTAATACAATTTCCCACAAAACCACCCGATAATTCATCATAACAATTCCCAAAGCGGTCAAGTCGCAAAATTTTAAATTTTAAATGTCAAATTCTAAATTAAGGATAAAACCATTTTTATTAGAATAATAACACTCCTTAATTCATAACTAAGACTTCGGTGAACCTTCGGCGAGCTCAGTCGAACCGAATTCAAAATTCAACATTTGATAGACATTCTGTCGAAAAAGCAAGTATCTTAAAACCAACATCTGCTCAAAAACCGCAGTTGTTGTGAATAAAGACTTTAATTACACTTTGAAGGGCAAATACACTCGCAATTATTGAAAAGGGGGCGGGTTTCATGCCCGCCACTGACTAAATTGAGGACAACAACTTTGATGGCTTCGTAAAAAGTCCAACTTCTGCGTTGCGCTGCATCCTTCGTCACTGCGGCGTACCGTAAGTACGTCTCATTCCTCAGGATTTGCGCGCCTTGAATTTGAAGCTTTTTACTTTGCCGTCC
>CAZKGS010000265.1:0-3423 GCA_964552105.1 uncultured Syntrophaceae bacterium | reverse complement strand
TTTTGCGCATCTGCTCGGGGACGTTCCGCCGGGGAATGAAGGTGATTCACCACCGTACAGGCAAGGAAATTACCATCAACAACGCCACCATCTTCATGTCCCAGGATCGTACCAATGTTGAAGATGCCTACCCGGGGGACGTCATCGGAATTCACAATCACGGCACCATAAAGATCGGGGATACCTTTACCGAAAATGAACCCCTTAAGTTTACCGGTATCCCCAACTTTGCCCCTGAACACTTCGCGAAAATACGGTTGAAGAATCCCATGAAGAGCAAACAGCTCCAGAAGGGTCTCCTTCAGCTCTCCGAGGAAGGGGCAGTTCAGGTATTCCGCCCGCTGGGGACCAGTGAGTGCATCCTGGGAGCGGTGGGAGCTCTTCAGTTTGACGTAACTTCGGAACGACTGAGGTCTGAGTATGGCGCCGACACAGTCTATGACCCGGTGCCATACGGGATCGCCCGTTGGGTGACATGTGATGATCGAAAGCGTCTCAGGGAGTTCGAAGAGGATAATAGAAGTTCTCTGGCCAGCGACGCCGAAGGACATTTAACCTTTCTCGCCTCCAACGAGTGGCGCCTCGAATACTGCATGAAAAAATGGCCTGAAATCACCCTTCACAAGACCCGGGAACGTAGTTAGCAGGGAACGGGGGTCACCCATTTTCCTTGTCTAACTGAAAAGCCCTGTCTTTTCAAACTCTTCAATCTCGCTATCGGTATAGCCGAGTTCGCGGAATACGTCTTTCGTATGGGTTGCCGAAGCGATTGTCGCACCAATGCTCTTATACTCAGGCTGTGTTTCGGAAAATTTAATGGGGTTGGCAAGCTGCTTGACCGTTCCTCCGCCGGGCAGGGGAAGCTCCACAACCATCCCGCGTTCTTTCGTCAGAGAATCGTTGAACATCTCCGTAAGGGTCATGACCGGTTCCACACAGGCATCCGTTTCATCGAAGATCGTCATCCATTCGTCCTTTGTCTTTGAAAGGATTATCTCACGGATCTCCTGTTTCACATCCTTGATGTTCTCGGGTGCAACGCCTCCCGGGATCAGGTCGGGGCGGTTTATGGCCTGGAAAAAATTGGTATGGAACTGGGGTTCGAGACCGCCGAAGCTGATGTACCGGCCGTCTTTCGTTTTGTAATAATCATAGAGCGATCCTCCGTTCAGCAACATTCCCTCAAAAGCGAGGTCCTTGCCGTCCACCAGGGCACCCGAACCATACATGGCATTGAAAGCGATCATGCCATCGGTCATGGAGATATCGATGAACTGGCCTTTCCCCGTTGAATTTCGATAGATCACCGCAGCCAGGATACCGATAACCGAATTGTTGGAGCCTGACGCCACATCGGCAATCTGCATCCCCACAAGACCCGGACCTGTTTCTTTCTTTCCCGTATAGGACGCGATACCCGAACGGGCGATGTAATTCATGTCATGACCTGCCCGTGTCTTCATGGGACCCGTCTGGCCGTAACCTGTCAGGGAACAGTAGATGATCGCGGGATTCACTGCTTTCAGACTGTCATAATCGAGGTTGAATTTTTTCATTACACCGGGACGAAACTGTTCGATGACGATATCATAATCAGCAATGAGACGATGGATGATCTTGATCGCCCGGGGATCTTTGAGGTTCAGGGTCATTAAACGCTTATTCCGGCCCAGTTGGGCTGAGGCCGCGGAGATCTTCGTTCCGGGAATAAAGGGCGGAAAAAAATCTACCAGATCAGGCCGGGAACCGGAAACAACTCTCAATACGTCCGCCCCCAGATCGGCAAGACTCATAGTGGCATAAGGGCCGGGAAGTAATGTAGTAAAATCTAATACCTTCAATCCTTCAAGGGTGCCGGGCATAATTTCCTCCTTTTTTTATAGAACATATTTTTGAAATTCAGGGATATCCTGTTCAGGACACTTCATAACCAAAAGTTAATACCATCTTTTCGTTTAGAACGTCAAACTCATTCTTTTCAATTCGATAACCCGCTTTCCCCTTGATGAATCTATTCGCGGTTGAGCCCCCCTTTGGTTTTTTTAGTTTGGCATAAAACTCATACCAAATCAGGGCTCAACTTTAAAATCTTAATGCTTAATAAATTTAACATGTTAAGATTCCTCGCATTCGTTCGGAATGACATTTCACCCTATTGCGACACAGTCTCCGAGGGGGAAGAGATTATTTTAGATGCCCTGCCTTTAGGCAGGGTCTGAAAATATTTTTTGACAAATTAATATGAACTGTTATAGCAACTTGCGTAATTAAGTAAAAAGAAGTAAGTAATATCGCAACTACCCAGGAGACAGGATACAGAAGACAAAAGACAGAAGAAAAAAATAAAACTGCCAGGGCCTGTCGTGCGGGGTGTTATTTGTTCCATAATTTAAGAAATAGTCAATTTGTTTGTTTTTATGCTCTTGACTTTTGAGTAGTTACGAAACATCAAGGTTTTCATGAAAGGATGTTTACTGATGAGAAAAAAGATTTTCTTGGGTTTGGTTGGCTTCGGCACCATAGGAACAGGTATTGTAAAGCTGCTTCAGGAAAATGAAGAGCTTATTCAGAAACGATTGGGGGCGAGGCTTGTCATAAAAAAAATTGCCGATATTGATATCGATACCCCCAGGATCGTATCCGTTGATAGAAATATTCTCACAACAGATGTAAATGAAATTCTGGATGACCCTGAAATTCCCATTGTTATAGAACTTATAGGTGGATACGATCACGCCAAATCCTTTATCGTAGAGGCCATGCGCAAGGGAAAGCATGTGGTTACGGCAAACAAGGCCCTGCTGGCAATTCACGGAAACGAAATATTTACCATTGCCGATGAGGAAGAAGTCAATATCGGTTTTGAGGCTTCGGTGGGAGGAACCATCCCGATCATAAAAACCCTGAAAGAGAGTCTTGTTGCGAACAATATCAAATCGATCGCCGGGATCATGAACGGAACATCAAATTACATCCTCACAAAAATGACCGATGAAAAAAGACCTTTTGAAGACGTTCTCAAAGAGGCCCAGGATCTTGGATTTGCAGAAGCTGATCCGACATATGACATTGAAGGAATCGACACGGCACACAAGCTTACCCTTGCATTAGCCCTTTCCTATGGGAAAAGGGTGAATATGGAAGATATTTATATGGAAGGGATCTCCGGGATCAGTTTGCAGGACATAGAATTTGCGAAAGAACTGGGATATAATATTAAATTACTTGCCATAGCGATCCAGAGAGAAAATGCTATTGAGGCTCGAATACATCCTACCATGATTCCTTTTGACCACCTCCTTGCAAGTGTAAGCGGAAACTTTAATGCCTTCCATTTTATTGGTGATGCTTCAGGTTCCGTTTTCTTATACGGGCAGGGGGCCGGTATGATGCCGACGGCAAGCGCTGTTGTGAGTGACCTCG
>CAZKGS010000264.1:0-3434 GCA_964552105.1 uncultured Syntrophaceae bacterium | reverse complement strand
TACTTCTGCAACTTGTTCTCCTGGTGCACCAATTCTTGGAAGAATTCAACAAAATCACCAATTTTTGTTCATACTTGATCACCAGAATATTCCGATCCTGAGGCTTTCACCTCTAAAGCGATCTGATTAAGTCAGGCCCATATTAGCCAGAGTAAAGCATTACCAAATGAACAGGAAGTTAGAACTGTTTTTCGATAGTTTACGAGAATCAAAAGTCAGCTTTCGTTTGTTTAAGATTTTATAAGCTGATGCAACGACATAGGGATATTTTTAAGAAGGAAAAAAGATAAATGGAGTCAGCCAAAAGCTTAGCGAGGTTTTTGTATGCCAACGAGTAAGAAACAGCTGGTAAAGCTGAACAAAGTGAAGAAGGAAAAAGCAGCTGAGCTCTCGAAGCAGGCGGCTGCGGGTAGCGATTCCGCCAAGAAAAAGCTCAAGAAACTTGAGAAAAAACTCAAGTGAGCGTCTGAAATTTCAATTTTTTTAAACTTTCTTTTTAAGGGCTAATATAAACGAATATAGTTATGCTAGTCGCTAAATGCTCGTATCTGGAGGGGAGCGGAAGGCATAATTTTCAAATTTTTAAAAATATCTGACCTCTTGCAGGATAGTAGAAAGCTCCCCTGGATTATCTGGCCGGACGGCAGAAGAACCACCAATCCGTAATCTGGGTATCCCGGGCACGGTAGAAACAAAATACGTGTTCTGAAAAGAATATCAGCCTTTTTTCACTACACTTATTCTGGCGGGTTTTAAAAAATATTCCAATGTTTTTACTCATATTTACAAACTAACCGATAGTTATAATTTAACCAAGAGTTAAAAATAGGTACAGATTCCAATGGATAACAAGAATACCAGAACACCACACAACCCAAAATCATCAGGACAGACAGGATGTATAAAAGTCCTCCCCATCACCCGTATAAATCTCGTGCAGGCAGGGTCCGGCAGGAATCGAAAGAGGGGAATTGATGTAAGGTTCTCGTCAGTCGGATATTTACAGACAAGAATGGAGAAAATTTCATGAAAATACAATCCCTGAAACTGGTTTATTTCTCACCAACGGGAACAACAAAAGCGGTTGCTCAGGGCATTGCATGCGGAATAAATCATAGTAACGTGGAATTACTGGATATTACAAGACCGGATGCAAGAAAAGAGCCGTTACAAACATCAGAAAATGAATTGCTTGTTATTGGTGTGCCAGTGTATATGGGTAGGGTACCGGCCCTTCTAACTGAGTGGCTGCATGCGATCAAAGCCCATAACACGCCTGCAGTATGTGTCGTTGTCTATGGTAATCGCGTGTATGAGGATGCACTTCTAGAGCTGAATGATATTTTGAAACTGTGTGGATGTAAACCGATCGCCGGTGCGGCATATATCGGGGAGCATTCCTTTTCCAGCTCTGAAACACCAACAGCCAGAGATCGTCCGGATGCAAGCGACATAAACCACGCAGAATCATTTGGGCAAAAAATACGGGAAAAACTCCAATCTGTTTCATCAGTTGATCAGATTCCAGATCTCACTATACCAGGCTGCCATCCTTATAGGGGAGATTCGAAATTATGGATTGTCGATTTTATTGCGGTCGGTGATGAGTGTGTCCAATGTGGAGCCTGCGCAGAAGGGTGTCCTGTCGGTGCAATCAATCCAGAAAATAGTAGATTGATTGATACGGAAAAATGTATCACCTGTTGTGCATGTATCAAGCACTGTCCAAAAAAAGCCAGGACAATGAAACCCGGACTCGTCAAAGACGCTTCAATACGCCTCAACTCACTATATAAAGAGCGAAAAGAGCCTGAATATTTTTTATGATGAGAAAATCACTGTTGGCAATGAGAAGATCTTTACTGATACACACTGAGGATATCTAATGGAGCACCACCCTTTCTACGCAGTCAGCCCCCTCCTCCCGGTCTACCCGGAACCAAAGGACCTGTCACCTGCACAAAAACGCTGGATCCTGGTTCAGGGCAGTTGTGTGCTATTCCAAAAAGATCCGACATCCGGCACCGTTCTCATGCCGGATCCGCTCCCCGCCGATCTGGCGTACAGTGCGCCGGTGTACCTTGGCACCAAGGGCGACCTTTTCTATTATGCAACCGAGGTCCCCGCCGGTGCCACGCTGCCGGGCGGCTGGCAGCCGTCGCCGGTCCGGGAACTGTCCGGAAAGGTTCCAGACAGCGACATGGCCATTGCCTCCTATGGGTCACGAATCCTTGACTTTGACCGGTCGACTGCCTTCTGTGGCAGATGTGGTGCACAAACCCGCCCGCTCACGACCGAGCGGGCACGAATCTGCACGGCCTGCAACCGAATCACCTACCCCCGGATCTCCCCCGCAATAATCGTATTGATTAAAAAGGGGGAGGAGATCCTGCTCGCCCGTTCCCCTCGCTCCCCACCAGGGGTCTTCTCGGTCATCGCCGGTTTCAATGAACCCGGTGAGAACCTCGAGCAGACCGTCCACCGCGAAGTCGGCGAGGAAGTCGGCATTGCGGTTCGAAACCTCAGGTACTTCGGGAGTGAGCCCTGGCCGTTTCCCGATTCGCTCATGATAGGTTTTGTCGCAGACTATGCAAGAGGAGATATCCGGATAGACAACCTGGAGATTGAAGCAGCCGGCTGGTTTACCAGGGGAACCCTGCCTCCCTTTCCCTCAAAGACCAGCATCTCGCGGGCGCTCATAGAGGCCTGGATCCAGCGGGAGATATGAAGCAGCCGGGGCTGTCCCGTCCTACAGGGTGCCGGCACCTCCGAATACGATTTATATGCAGGAAAGATGACTCATACATATAGGAATGTGAATTACGACTCCATCTGTTCCATGAAAAAATACAAGAGTATGGCAGGTCCGAAAAGTAACAGGTATGCCGGGTACCATATTCTAAAACCCAATATTGCAGGCCGAAATCTTAAATCATTTTAACTAACAGTTATTGTATAAATTTGGGTTAGCCAGAGTGTAAAAATGGGAATAGCCGAAAGGAGACAACGAGAAAAGGAAATGCGGAGGATTGCTATCCTCGATGCAGCCGAGCGGCTATTCTTCTCCCGGGGGTACGAGGATGTCTCCATGGAGGAAATCGCCAGCGAGGTCGAGCTGAACAAGGCCACCATCTATCTATATTTTAAAAATAAGGAGACACTCTTCGCTACCATAGTGCTCCGGGGCATCCGAATCCTGCAGGAAAAATACATGGAATGCATGGAGAAACAGATCCCGGGCGTTGTCAAGGTAGCCCTGATGGGCCAGGCCTATTACCAGTTTTCACAGGAATACCCGGATTATCAGCGAATGATCCAGTTTTACGGGTCTGAACGTTTTTCCAAAGAGAACCCGTGTACCGCCGAGATCGGGAAAGGGTATGGCACGTGCCGGATGATCCTGCGGGATGCCGTTAAGGAGGGCATCGATGACG
>CAZKGS010000263.1:0-3442 GCA_964552105.1 uncultured Syntrophaceae bacterium | reverse complement strand
ATATTTTGGACATCTATTCTCCAATTCCATATAACTTGCGTTTGGGATCTGCAGGCTCATATCAGTTCATTTTCACCTAAAATGCCAGGCAGTTGGCGCTAGCGAAAATGGTTTCAAATATCTTGCGCCGTATGTATTTAAAGTGGCTATTTCAAACAGCCGTATCGCCAAGGTCCAGGACCGAAAAGTCTTTTTCAAATATAAAAAACCGCATAGTAATCGCTGGCGTATCATGGCGCTGGATGTCATGGGGTTTCTGCGGCGCTTTCTGCAACATGTTTTGCCGACCGGGTTTATGAAAATCCGTTATTATGGATTTATGAGCCCTGGTTCTTCGGTCTCTTTGGAAAAGATTGCCACCCTCATTGAAGTGGCGTTTGGCTTTGCAATTGAAGCGCCCAAAACCGAAATAGAACCATTTAAACCACCGACTTGCGCAAATTGCGTAGGTTGTGAAGCGCTTTGCGCCGAGCAAACAGTGAATTCTCATCATGCGCAGCGTTGTCGCCGGCGCAAAGCGTCCGGCAACAACAAGTTAGTAGATAGTTCTGGATAAATATCAAAAAACCCCGCCTCTATTTGAGAGAAACGGGGTCTTGTCGCGATTATTACCATTTTCATGCCATTCTTTTGTTTAAGAAGAAAAAATCATTTATTGTTTGTTAATATATGCACCTCTATTCTTTTGTTAAAACTTTCGTATAATTAACAGAAAACTTTAGAATGTCAAGAAATTTCAACAACGATGGGGTACGTCACATTCTGATTTACGCGAATGATACAGACGCCGGCATAATCCCATTGGACAACTGGCCGAACTTGCCACCTCCAGATGTAACAGTTTACTAAATTGAGGATGATTCTCTATCTGATTTTCCAGGGCGCTCTCAATAAAATCATTCATCTCTTCTTCATGAACCATGTCAGAGTATTCGTCTATCATTTCCTGTTGCAAATCTTCCATCATGTCTTCCATCTCAGTAAATTCATCACATATCTCAAATCGTTCCATGGCTTTCCTCCATTGCTTAGCTAATCCTTTCTGATCTTTTTACCGGTATCGACCAGCATCCCCTTCTCCTCAGCGCCCCTTTTGAGCCGTTTCACTGAGAATCTGTCAGACCTCAAGACGACAGCAATAAGCTCAGAATTGACAAAATTATCGTATCCGACAAATCTCATCATAAAGATCACACCGCTCAATAATATATGTGTTTACAAAAGGACAAAAGTTTAGCGATTTTTTTAGGTTGGGGGAGAATTGAGTGGAAAAAGAATGATACTCTTCCAGAAATCATGAATCTCCTTTTGCTAATATGTTTGATATATTAGCAAAAGTGCTAGTAGAAGGAAAGGGTGGAACCGTGAGGGCTGGGGGTATTAAAAGCTCCCCTTTACCCGGTGATACTTTTTTTATCAGAAAATGTCCTTGAGGCTTGATAATCCATTGTTGTCTACTGACCAACCAATTATCTCATTCTTTACCAATTCATCCGGAACTTCAGATAAAAAATATTCCTCGCCTTCAGTTGGATTATTGGTAATATAAAAGCTGCTTCGGTAATCACTGGAACGGGTAATGAACAATTCATTTTTTGCGCGAGTCAAGGCAACGTACAGTACTCTTCTTTCTTCTTCCTCTGATGTTATATCGCCATAACTCCGGACATGTGGATAGGTTCCAGGCTTGGCATTTGCCACAAAACATATTGGAGCTTCTGTGCCTTTAGCACTGTGTACCGTTATCAAAGTTACGACATCATCCGCTTCTAATTGATTAATTTCTGTGCTGGTCATAGGTTCCAATGTGAAAGCATCAATAAAGTCACTGACAGAATTATATCTCTCTGCCACCGATGAGAGTAGCTCTAAATCTCTGCTGCGATAATTCCAACGATCATATTTTTCTTGAAGGATCGGGGTTAAATTTTGAATAGCGATTAACACGCATCTTTTAGTAACAGAATAATTTTCTAATGTTTCATTATATGCTTCAGCCACTCCGCGATTATTACCGAATTTCTTTTCCAAGGTACCTTTTATACCATTTGATGTACCTTCGTAAAATGCGTTTATAACTTTCTCAGCTGTTTTCTCACCAATACCTGGCCAAAGTTTTAAATATCTCATCCAGGCCAGGTCATCTTCAGCATTTCTAGCCACTCTCAGTAAAGATAACACATCTCGGACATGAGCTGTCTTGGTTAAAGCTGTACCACCGATAAAACGATATGGAATTTCGCGCTGGATAAATTCAGCTTCTATATGTTTGGCATCAAAACCGGTACGGACAAGTACCATAACATCGCGGTAAGGAATATCGTTTTCCCATCGTTCCTGTATCTGGTCAGCAATCCAACCGGCCTCTTCTTGAGTGTTGTCAAAGTCCATTAACATAGGAAGATTCCCGCAATCTCCGCGATTGGCTACTAAACGGTTGGCATAATCAAGCGGTGACCTATCAATCAGCCAATTAGCCAAGTCAAGAAATTCCTGATAACTGCGGTAGTTTATGGATAAAGGAAGTGTCAGACTCTTTTCAAATAGTTCGCCAAATCGATATACGTGTTCAAATTCCGCACCCCTGAACCGGTAAATGGACTGCGCTGGATCTCCCACACAAAACAGCCGAACTCCTTCATCTGCAAAGTGACGCAGTATTATAAACTGCAACGGATTAGTGTCTTGAAGTTCATCAACCAAAGCTTCATCAAATGATTTTGCCACTGCTTTTTTTAACTCTGGTTTACGGGACAGAATATTGCCAAAACGTTCTAATAAATCATCAAAATCAAGGTAGCCTCGACTTTCCTTAGCTTCCTGATAATCAGAGAAAATATTACAGCACCCTGCACCTGCAATCACAAGTAAATTTTTCGCATTGCCTTGATAATGAGCAGCGATTTCCTGTTGTTTGTTTAATTTATTTTCCATATTCATAACTCATTGGGGCTGTTTCTTCTGCCCATAACGCTTGGTCGGCCAGCCGCTGTAAACCGTCCAGTCATTGAATTGTGTACGACTGTATGGATGTAAACTTATGGGGTAACCTGTCCGCCTCGGGCAAAAGATTCTCTATACGTGAACTTTGTTAATATGCTGAGCAGATTACCAGAAGTAATATCAAACGGCAAGGGAGTTTCAGTGCGGAAGGCCATTTGAAGGAAACCGGAGCGCAAAGCTATGAGCCAACGAACAGAAAACAGCGTACAAGGCCAGGTTTCCGGGCAAGTTGTCACCTACTTATCAATGACCTCGCACTTGCCAAAAGATATCGATTATTGAAGTCGTGATTTTGGATGAAAACGTTTGTGTAGCAGATTTCAAACCGTACTGCTCAGAAATGATCAAAGAAAAAATGAAATGCGCGGTTATTGGCGTCACCTATTAAGACTCACTGTTATCTTGCATTGAGGGGTAAGGATTACTGGCTGAAAGTGAC
>CAZKGS010000262.1:0-3481 GCA_964552105.1 uncultured Syntrophaceae bacterium | reverse complement strand
CCCTTAACCTTCAGTCCTCATTGCTCATTGCTCAGTCCTTGTGGCTTTGTTGCCTTAGTAAGATATGAATAAGATCCAAAGAAGAATAAGGTATGACAAATTACTTAAGGAAATTCCAAGGATGGATTGTGATATAAGGAGATTAGAGGATCAAGGCAAGGACACTTCAAAACTTGAAAATATTCTTGAGGACAAAAAAGGGGAATTAATGGAGATGAGCAGGAAAATTTATTCCTCCGGTAAGGAACGGGGGCTGATTTTTGTTGTTTCCGCTCCTTCCGGTGCCGGAAAAACCACGATATGCAGAGAAGTTTTGAAAATATTGCCGGATCTTCGTTTTTCTGTGTCCTGCACTACTCGTCCCCCCCGTAAAAGGGAAAAAAATGGTAAGGATTATTATTTTATTTCAGAAGAGGAATTCAGCGGTCGTATTGCAAAGGGAGAATTTGTTGAGTGGGCTGAAAATTATGGTCATCTTTACGGAACGTTGAAAAGAGACACGGAGGATTTATTAGGGCAGGGATATGATATTATTCTAGATATAGATACCCGGGGAGCAAGGCAGGTACAGTTAATTTATCCGGACAGTATATTTGTTTTTATTCTTCCCCCATCAATCGATGTTTTGAAGCAACGGCTGAGACTGAGAGGTTCTGAAGAAGATGATGTAATAAATGTTCGTATTGGGAGATCCATAGAAGAAATTAAAGAGAATGAAATGTATGATTATTTAATATTTAATGATAAAATTATAGTTTCTGTCGATATTTTACGATCTGTATATATAGCTGAAAAGAATAAAAGGGAACGATTAAAGGAAAAAATAGATTATTTTATAAACCGGAGGTAGTAATAAATGGCAAGAATTACCGTTGAAGACTCTTTAGAGAAGGCAAGAAACAGATTTGCCCTCGTTTTGCTCAGTGCCCAAAGAACGAAGCAATTACTCAAGGGCTCGAAACCCCTTTCAGAAAGAACTGAAAACAGGCAAATAGTAACATCTTTGAGAGAAATTTCTGAGGGTAAAGTTACATTTGACCATCCTGAATATTTTCGCCGTTTGGAGTTGGGTGATAAATATATAGAAAGTGATGAAGAACTTGTTAAACATCAGGAAGAATCCGATTGATGATAAAAAAATAATCTGAGACCTTAGTAGTTCACATTTTGTCTCCAGGAAGGATTGAATTCATGCAGGTTATCTACGGAGTCAATCCAGTTAAAGAGACCCTCCTCGACAATAAGGTACAAATAGAGAAAGTTGTTCTGGCGAAGGGGAGAAAGGGTCGTGACATCCAGAAAATACTGGAACTCTCGGTACAAAAGGGAGTAGCGGTAGAGTACAATGACAGGAACTATATAAGTAATATTTCAGGCCATAAATCTCATCAGGGTGTCATCTGTATATGTGGGGACTATATTTACGCCAGTGTGGACGATATAACTGCTAATTGTCATGAATCTCTGAAGGGTGGATTAGTTCTTATCCTGGATGGTATCGAAGATCCTCAAAATCTTGGCTCAATAATAAGAACAGGTCATTGTTTTGGGATAAATGGCATTATCATCCCGCAGAATCGCGCAGCATCCGTTACGCCCGCCGTTATTAAGGTTTCCGCCGGTACCGCACGACATATTCCTATTGCCAGAGTGGTAAACATATCAAGTACAATCGATTACCTGAAGGCCCGGGGATTCTGGATATATGGAGCCGATGCCTCTTCGGATAAAGATTTGTATTCCTGTGATTATAAGGGACAAACAGGTCTTGTCATGGGAAGTGAAGGAAAGGGAATCCGACCACTTGTCAGAAAAAAATGTGATTTTTTAATCTCTATAAGAATGTCAGGAGATATTGATTCTCTTAATGTTTCCGTAGCGGCAGGGATTATACTTTATGAGATGACGAATAAACGGGGAAGATATTAGTTGGCTTTTAAACTGCACTCAGGCCAGAAAAACATGAGCTGTTAAATATTATTAATCATTAAACAAAAAAGACAAAATATAGAGAGGGACAAAGCATGCCTGTTTATCTATGGGAAGGAGTCACCAAAAAAGGAGAATCCAGAAAAGATGAAATGGAAGCCCCCAATGAGGGGATTGTGAGAACACAGCTTCGACGACAGGGTATACAAAATATCAAGATCAAGAAAAAACCAAAAGATCTCTTCGAAAATATTGCTTTTCTGCAACCGAAGGTCAAGGAAAAGGACGTTGTTATCTTCGCACGCCAGTTTGCTACTATGATCAATGCAGGACTTCCCATTATTCATAGTCTGGATCTTCTTGCTCAAGAGGAAGAAAATAAAACCTTTAAGAGAATCATAGGACAGGTCAAGGATGATATAGAAGGAGGGACTACTCTTACGGATTCATTAAAGAAACATCCCAGGATATTTGATGAACTTTTTGTCAATCTTGTTGCCGCGGGGGAGACGGGGGGAATCCTTGATGTCATTCTTAACCGTCTTTCGGTCTATATGGAAAAAGCAATAAAATTAAAGAGTAAGGTAAAGGGAGCCATGACATATCCTACCGCTACTCTTGTTATCGCTTTAGCTGTTGTAATCTTACTCTTGTGGAAAGTGGTTCCTGTTTTTCAAGAGATGTTTGAGGGTATGGGAGGGGCGTTACCTGCACCTACACAATTTCTTGTCGATGCAAGCGCCTTTGTACAAAATAATATATTGTACATATTTGTTGCCATAGTTGTTCTCGTCTTTGCGTACAAGAGATATTACCGAACTGAGCGAGGGAGGCTTCAAATAGATGGACTGGTGCTAAAGGCACCTGTTTTCGGTATATTATTAAAGAAGGTTGCCGTTGCAAAGTTTTCAAGGACCCTTTCCACTATGGTAAGCAGTGGTGTTCCTATCCTTGAAGGTCTTGAAATTGTGAGCAGGACTGCTGGAAACAGGGTTATAGAAAATGCCCTTTTGGAGACGAAAAAAAGTATTAGCGAAGGGAAAACTATTGCGGAACCACTGGCACAGGCCAATATATTTCCTTCAATGGTCGTTTCCATGATTGCTGTGGGTGAAAACACCGGTGCTCTCGACACAATGCTTGCTAAAATTGCAGATTTTTATGATGACGAAGTTGATGCGGCAGTTGAGGCCATGACGTCATTACTCGAACCGTTCATGATGGTATTTCTTGGAGGAGTAGTGGGAGGAATGATCGTAGCGCTGTATCTTCCAATCTTTAAAATGGCTGGAGCTGTGGGTGGGTAAATATAAATGGTCGGGATGGCGCGATTCGAACGCGCGACCCCTGCGTCCCGAACGCAGTGCCCTACCAGACTGGGCCACATCCCGACAACCTGTTTAATTATATAATTTGTTTTCAAATGTCCATAGTTTTTTAATATTGTCTCGCGAAATAACTGGACAGGTGAGTTTTAGTTATGAAATTAATAAGTATTTGAGACCTTTGCAAAATGCTTAATTTCGTTCAAGTTCAAGGAAGGCGAAAATTT
>CAZKGS010000261.1:0-3495 GCA_964552105.1 uncultured Syntrophaceae bacterium | reverse complement strand
AAAGCAATTACACAGGGCGGGCAATATTTAACAGGGAATGACTGTATCGGGGTGTTCTCTGTTTATATATTTTTTTTATCTTTCTCTGTGTTCTCTGTGGTGAATTCTTTTTGGTTCCGGTTTACCCGAGTTAGGACAGCTATGGCGGTTGCATTCTCAGGCAAAGTATATGCAGGTACAAGCCACCCGCGGGTTCTCAGAAAATTAGAAACATCATAAACAGAATAATTTACGTCAGCATCAGCATGGATAGCAAGGGCAGAGCGTTCAACAACATCATAGCCGAACAGCTCTGCCGTATTGCAAATTATAATGAATTATACTTGAAGGAATATCTTGATTACTTCTCAAGTAGGAGACTGATAAAATACTTTGAGTTCTACGGCACCGAGAGAAGGTATATGAGTATTTGAAATAGAATACCATTTGAGATTTGCTATAAAAACAGAAAGCATCTGAAGATGTTTAAGAGTGCTTGAAGCCGCCGGCTTCCTTTTCGGTGAGAGGTTTGCTGACAGGATGTTTTCCGAAATGGTCAAGGCAGCTTCTGATATCGTCAAGGAGAAGATTTGCAAGGTCCATACTTGTTCCATGACGGACGAGAATTCTCTGTACCACGAGGTCTTCTCTGTTTGCAGGCATGGAATAAGCGGGAACGAGCCACCCCCTTGAACGAAGCCTGTCTGCAAGGTCAAAGAGAGTAAAATTGTATTTCTTGTCTTCTTTGAGTTTCCAGCAGAGAGCAAGTATACCGCCCTTACCGTCATAAATGATCTCAAAAGGACCAATCTTGCCGATCTCTTCCGAAAGGTAAACAGAAACATTCTGACAGGCTTTGTGTATTTCTCGGTAACCTTTTTTTCCAAGCCTGATAAAGTTGTAGTACTGCGCGATTATTTCTCCTCCCGGACGGGAGAAGTTCAACGCAAAGGTAGGCATGTTACCCCCAAGGTAATTCACATAGAAAATAAGATCTTCGGGAAGGTCTTCTTTCGTTCGCCACAATGCCCAGCCGACTCCAAGAGGAGCAAGACCGAATTTATGACCGGATCCATTTATGGATTTTACCCTTGGCAGGCGGAAGTCCCATAGTAGTTCAGGGTGAAGGAAGGGGGCAATAAAAGCACCGCTTGCTCCATCAACATGAATGGGAATATCCAACCCTGTATCCTGCTGGAGTTTGTCAAGTGCATCACTCACTTCCTTGACCGGTTCGTACTGACCGGTAAAAGTTACGCCAAGTGTCGGAACAACACAGATCGTGTTTTCGTCACAACGCTTGATAACTTCTTCCGGTGTCATTATCAGGCGGTTGCCTTCCATCGGGATCTCTCGAATTTCCACATCCCAGTAACGGGCAAACTTGTGCCAGCATATCTGAACGGGACCGCAGACCATGTTCGGTTTATCGGTAGGTTTACCATTGGCTTTCATTTTGGCGCGCCAGTTCCATTTCATTGCCATTCCGCCCAGCATTGCCGCTTCGCTCGAACCGGTTGTGGAACAGCCAATAGTAGAAGCCAGTTTAGGAGAGTTCCAGAGATCCGCGAGAATATGAACACATCTGTTTTCAATCTCCGCAGTCTGTGGATACTCATCTTTGTCTATCATATTCTTATCAACGCAATCGGTCATGAGCTGCTGGACTTCGGGTTCTAGAAAGGTCGTGCAGAATGTAGCAAGATTCTGACGAGAGTTTCCGTCGAGCATGAGTTCATCATGAACAAGGCGATAAGCATCACGAGGCGGCATATCTTCTTCAGGCATCTTGTATTTAGGAAGTAATTTTGCTGCGAATTTTGAACCGTAGGTTGGAGCGATTAACTCCTCTAGTTTTTCTTTCTTCTTTTTATGAAGCATTTTTTTATCTCCTCTTCATTTAGTTATTGAGTCTGTTTTTTGCTTGGGCATCCAACTGGGTTTCTTGAAGTGGTTAATGATAATAGGAAGAGAAACGAAGACTATCACTCCTATAGCTATGAAGAGTGTATAGAACAAGGGACTTCCCACTGTGAGGTTACTCGGTGGAAAGAACAGGATGATGAAAGCGAACAGCACAGCAAGCATGCCGATCCCGGCTATTATACACATGCCAATGTTTCCTCCCGGAACCTTGAAAGCCCTCGGCACTTCCGGCTTTGAAAAACGCAGTTTGATTGCAGCTGCATAAAGAAGGATATACATAAACAGATAAAGGCAGGCGGTAAGAGCGGTCAGAAGGAAGAAAGCACTGCTTACATTGGGCATAAGGAGATAAACAAGTGACACTAGAGTAACGATTATTCCCTGAATCAAAAGAATGTTTACTTGTATTCCGTTCTTATTTACTTTTTGAAGAAATGGAGGCAACTCACCCTCTTGTGCTGTGGCAAGAAGTCCTTTGCTCGGACCCGCAATCCATGCAGTTACTCCGCCGATGGCTCCAAAAGCAACAAGAAATCCCATTATCGGAAGTAGCCATATGATGTTAAATTTCAAAAGAAAATCATTTAATCCCTGCATTATTCCGGATGTCAGACTTATTTGATCTGCCGGGAGGACTGACGCTATTGAAAATGCTCCCAGTGTGAAAATACCGATTATTATGAACATCGCCATGAAAATAGCAGCAGGAAACTGCTTCTTAGGATTTTTCAGTTCGTTTACATGAACCGCACCAACTTCCATCCCTGCGAAAAGTAAAACTATACCGCCCAGAAATGCAAGACTATTAAGGTTGCCAAAATTAGGAAGGAAGGATTGGGCTTCTCCCACAGATTTGAAAGCTATGGGATTCCCACCTAATATCCAGATGATGCCAAGTACAATAATAAAAACACCTGGTATTAAAGTTCCACCGATTACGCCTGTTGTAGTTAGCCAACCAGCGGATTTCATGCCACGAAGGTTGACAAGAGTGGCACCCCAATAAACTATTATTATTACAGCAACACTGAATATTTTGTTGGTTGCCAGTGATTGATCCATGAAAAGATATGACAGAGCCCCTGCAGCAAAGGCGAGAACAGTCGGATACCAAATGACATTTTGAATCCATTGAAGCCAGATTGCGGTGAAGCCCAGTTTTGAACCAAAAGCTTCTTTTACCCAAATGTACACTCCACCATTTTTTGGCCATCCGGTTGCTAGCTCTGCCGATACGAGAGAAACCGGAATAAGAAACAGGACCGACGCAAAAAGAAGGTAGAAGATCATGGACATACCTTCCTTCGCCATCATCGGAAGCCCGCGAAGACTCATAACAACGGCAACATTCATCATCGCAAGTACAAATACAGTTAGTTTACTACGATTATTCATAGTCTTACCGCCTACAGATTTTTTAGTTTTTTTCTTTCTTTGCTTGGAAAAATATTTTTTATGCAATATCTATGTCAATAAAAAAGTATTCCTTTCAGAGAAATGTTCATTTAATTTAATTTTCAAAATACTCATATCTCCTCCATTCCATATAACTTGACTAATATGAGCCCGATTTAATTTAGGTAAAAATTG
>CAZKGS010000260.1:0-3516 GCA_964552105.1 uncultured Syntrophaceae bacterium | reverse complement strand
GGGAATTTGATCACCATGATCTTAAAACGACCCAGCATATCGCTACGACAACAATCTGCCGTTATGCTTTTTTTGAAGAATGAATGAGTTGAATACAGGAATTTATAAGGAAAGATAAGACATACAAATGTATAGAAAGGAAAATACGTAGAATGATTGTGCTTTCGAAGTGCCCGTGAAGTAACCATTGCATTGTCCCCATACTGAGGATTTTATACAAACAGTTATTTGAAATTTAACCTCCTTTCCAAACACGGGAGGCTTTCCCGTTTCCGGGAAAACCCATCGGTATGGCGCCATGGGATTAACCTTCAGGCACTCACACTCGGAAGCTCACAATGGCTAAATTCTACGCACGTATAAATGTTTTGTCAATAGAAAAAATGATTTTTATTTTATGCTACTCCGCCCTCTTCAGATATTCATCCCACTGCTTGTCCACCCACGCCTGGAGCTTGCTTAACTGTTCGATGTTCATCTTTTTAAACCGGCCCTGTCTTTCCACGTAATGGATGATGGGAAGCCTTTTGCCTTTTTCTGAAAGCGTCTTGCTTCTGCCGGTAAAACGGAATTTTCCATCCTCTATTTCAAAAAGTACAACCATCCCGGTTTCAACTGCCAGTCTTCCTATCCTGATTGTATCTTTCATAGGGTACATCCAGCCTGGCGGACAGGGTGAATAGATATGCATATACCTGGTTCCTCTTATCCTTTTCGCCTTAACGAATTTATCGTAAAGATCAATGGGATAAGCAGGAGAGGTCGTTGCCAGATAGGGAAGATCGTGAGCTTCCATAATCTTTATAAAATTCTTTTTGTTGTCCTGTTTAGGCACTATGGGTGTGGTGGTGGTTATAGCGCCCAGCGGGGTCGCGCTTGAGCGCTGGGTTCCCGTATTCATATACCCTTCATTGTCATAGCAGACGTATATGAAATCGGTGCCCCTCTCCGCCGCTCCGCTTAATGCCTGAATGCCCATGTCATATGTTGAACCGTCTCCGGCAATGGCAGCGACGGTAATATCCGTCTTGTTCAGTGCGTTCAGTCCTGCAACAATTCCGGAGGCCGAGGCCGCAGTACTGGCAAAGGTAGTATTAAGGCAGGGTATGGTAACCGGTGTGATGGGATACAATCCGTGCAGTACGCAAAGACAGCTCGCCGGTAACGTTATGATGGTATCTTCCCTCAGCGCCTTCAGGAGATAGCGGTAGGCCAGAGTAAGACCGCATCCCTGACAGGCCCTGCTTCCCGGCAGGATATACTCTTTTTCGTTTATCTTGAATATGTTATCTTTCATTATTTTTACCCCGTATAGCAATTAAGCCATTTTGTTTCGTAATTCGTACTTCCCGCATCAACCGTTGCAAGCATGGCTTTACTCGCCTCGGCGAGCTCTCGCGGCTTGACATCTCTTCCACCCAGTCCCGCAATGTAATTTTGAACGGGCGCCTTTATCTCTGTTCCATATAATGCGGCCTTCAGATCGGAGCAAAGCCCTCCTTCGTACCCGTAGCTGATACTTTTTTCAAATACGACAATGGCCCTGGCATTAGCAAAAGCGCGGGCGACTTCATTTTGGGGAAATGGTCGAAAAACCCTGATGCCGACGACACCCGCCTTTATGCCCTCGGCTCTCAGCATGTCGGCCGCAACGGTAGCCTCGGTGGAAATTGACCCCATGCCTGTCATGATAAGCTCTGCATCTTCCGTCATATATTCCCAGAGCATTCCGCCATGATCTCTCCCGAAGGCGGCGGCAAATGACTCGTTTGTCTGTTTGATGACTTCCCTGGATTGATCGAGGGCTGCCTGCAGCTTGTATCTCATTTCCATGTAACCGTCACAGAGGATGCCTTCCGGGCTTTCTCTCCTCCAGGGGAACAGAACCGAATTTATCGTCCTGGGATCTTCCGGCGAAAGGATGGTATGGGGTTTATAGGGAGGAAGAAATTCCCTTACCGTATCCGGGTCAGGTATTTCCACGGGCATCATGGTATGGGAAAGGACGAAACCGTCATAGCAGACCATTACAGGGACGTAAACTTCCTCGGCAATCCGGTATGCCTGGATGACCGAATCGATAATCTCCTGATTGTCCCGGCAGTAAATCTGCATCCAGCCTGTATCCCGCTGGGAAAGTGAATCCTGCTGATCATTGAATATTGACCAGGGCGCGCCGACTCCTCTGTTGACACAGCACATTACGATCGGGAGCCGCGAGCCGGCCGCCCAGTGAAGCTGTTCGTGCATGTAGAGAAGCCCGTTGGAGCTTGTTGCTGTAAAGACCCTGGCGCCGACGGTGGATGCCGAGATGCAGACTGTCATGGCCGAGTGTTCACCTTCGACTCTTACATATTCTGCCTTCAGTTCTCCTCCCTCCACATATCTGGAAAGGGTCTCGGCCAGCCCGGACTGGGGGGTTATGGGATAGGCGGCAACAACCGTGGGTTCGCAGAGCTTTACAGCCAGGGCCGCGGCCTCGTTTCCTGTTATGATCCGTACATCACTCATCGATCTCTCCTTCTCTGACCATTGTAATTGCGTTGGGAGGACACTCTTCTGCGCAGATCCCGCAACCCTTGCAGTATTCCAGGTCAATCTCAACGGGTATGGTCATCTTCACCACACCTTCCGGACAGTACAACCAGCAGAGAAAACAGGCGGGCCTTCCTTTAGTTGTCGGGATACATTTGGTTTCATCAATAACAGGTCTTGCGTCTCTCCAGTCACCTGTTCTGCCGGCCTCGCCCACGGCGGGAACACAAAGGGCTGATATGTTGTTGTCTCTTTTTTTCATAGGGTGTCCATTACCTCTCTTTTGTTGCTTTGACGATAGTTTTTTCAAAGGCAGCCCTCACGGCGGAAAAATTCGCAGTAGCCATGCCGCCGGACATTTTTATCCTCAGCCCCTTTTCGATGTTTTCCAGAGATACGAGTCCTGTAGCCCTGGCAAAGGCACCGAGCATGGGAGTGTTTACGACGGGCGCGCCTCCCACGGTAAGGTATTGTTCCCGTGCGATTCCCGAAGCATCAACCGTTGCTACATCAAGTTTCCCGTCGATGTCTATTTCTTCAGGGGACAGGAGAGTATTGATGATAATTATCCCATCGTCTTTTAATCTTCCAAGGATATTGACCATCGTCAGAAGAGACTCATCGAGGACGACGGCAATATGGGCTCTGTCAATCTGGGAAACAGTCCTGATCGGTTCATCGGATATCCTTGTTGACGCCGTTAAAGGAGCGCCCCTCCTCTCGGGTCCGAAGGTCGGCGCCGATGTTATGCCCTTGAATCCCTGAAGATAGGCCGCCTCTCCGAGAATCTGTGCGGCGAGTACGACCCCCTGACCACCTCTTCCGTGCCATATGACTTCTTGCATTTTATCTTCCTTTTTGGACCTTGCCTTGCTGTTATTGTAAAAAATGACATAAAAAAAGGCCATGGGATTTTGCCCATGGCCTTCAGGAACGTTGTGATTTTATCGTATCATCCCCTAAATATGACAGGCCCCGGGC
>CAZKGS010000259.1:0-3517 GCA_964552105.1 uncultured Syntrophaceae bacterium | reverse complement strand
CCTGCTGATATTGCTTTCAGATAACTGATAAATACGGGATTTGCCGTCGCCGCTTTTGCTGCCAGCGCAGCCGGAACCATTGCCTCTGTTAAACCGAGTTTGCCCAGAGCAAGGTTAAAGAAGGTGAGATAGGTAGGCGCATTATCAAGGAAAGAGGAGAGTGTGCCGGCTACCCAGAAATAATGAAACGGCTCTTTCACAACAGCTACAAGACCGGCCATGGCACCGTTACTCCCAGCTTTCAGGATTGCCAGGCAAGGAATAATCGTCATGAATATACCGGCAAAAAGTTTGGCCACTTCCATAATCGGAAACCAGCTGAATTCGTTTTCTTCCCGAAGACTCTTGGAGGTTAACAAGAGAGAGAGTATTCCCATAACGATGATCCCAACATCCCGAAGTAGATTCTGATATGTAATATGAATACCCATTACACTGAAATGTCCCGCTTTCCAATAACCGCTTATGAGAACCAGAGTGACAATACCCGCCAGGAAAATGAAATTATGCCCACCCTTAATTCTGATGGGAATTTGTTCCATTGGCCCTATCTTTTTCAACTCATCCTTCTCTTTATTGTAGTAAAACGTGTCAACGGCAAAAAACAGGACCAACAGTATCAACGACGCCAACAACATGTGCGGAAGGATAGCTGTCGTAACCCAGAAAAACGGAACATTATGGAGAAATCCAAGAAATAGCGGCGGATCACCAAGCGGTGTGAGCGAACCCCCGATATTGGCCACAAGAAATATAAAAAAGCACACGACATGTACTTTGTTTACCCTGTTATTGTTTGCCCTTAAAAGAGGGCGTATCATAACCATGGCTGCTCCCGTCGTTCCTACCCAGGAGGCCAGTATCGTTCCTATCAACAACATAATCGTGTTTACAATGGGGGTTCCCTTTATTGAACCACCGACAACGATTCCTCCCGCAACGGTAAAAAGGCCCCAGAGAAGAATGATAAACGGGAAATAGTCTATTAAATAGATGTGCAGAATTTCGTGCAATGCCACATGATGATAAACATAGAGAAACGGAATCGCAAACAGCAACGCCCAGAATGCCGAAATCTTACCGAAGTGATTATGCCAGAAGTGAGGCATAAGCAAAGGAAGCAAAGCTATGGACAGTAAAATACCGACAAAGGGAATCACTGTCCAGGCCGATAATATTTCTCCTATATTACCTCCATGATGTGAGACCTCTTCGGCGGCACAGTAAGCAACACCTGGATCCAAAAATAGAGTACAAAACAAAGCAAATATAAAAAGACCTGACAAGAACCCCTTTGCTCGCACCATGATTAAACTCCTAAAGCGGCAAAGCCGCAAATCCGAAATTCGAATATCGAAATACGAAACAAATCCTAATATCGTTCGACTGAGCGCTCACGTCGAAGTCAAATAACAAATTTTCGAAACAGTTTTGAACATTCGAGTTTAAGGTTTTGATATTGTTTTGAATTTAGTACTTCGTATTTCGAATTTATTTTCCGCCAACATCTGCACAAAAAACGCAGTTGTTGAGAATAAAGAAACCAATGTCTGTATATCTAAAAAATAAGCCAGGAAAGTGGGACCTCCCTGGCTTGAATCATTCGATTTTTTCCAAAACAGAGTCTTTCTTTCCTGAGGAAAATCCGCTATGCCTTCTCTGCAATCTTGAGCCTCGCCTCTGCCAGACTCAGATTGTCTTTCGCCTCCTTATAACCCTTATCTTCTTCCTTGTTCATCTTTGAGAACTCCGCCTCTGCCGCATCTTTTTCTCTTTTTGCGCTCTCCTTATCAATCTCATCAGATCTCTCAGCGCTATCAAGAAGTAATGTTACTTTCTGATAGGTTACCTCCACATATCCTGCTCCAATGGCATAATGCGTCTTTTTATTATCCCTGGTATAATTCAACTCACCAATATTAACTAAAGTCAAAAGGGGAGCATGACCAAACAGCACACCAAACTCACCATCAACCCCTGGAATCGTCACCTCTTCAACTTTATCACTGAACACCATTTTTTCAGGTGTGGCAATTTCCAACATCAATTCGTCAGCCATTTAACACTCCTCCGGCTTCGTTATTCTGCAAGTCTTCTGGCTTTTTCTACCGCTTCTTCGATTCCACCTACCATATAGAATGCCTGCTCAGGAAGTTCATCATGCTTTCCTTCGAGGATTTCCTTGAACCCCCTCACGGTATCCGGAACAGACACAAACTTGCCCTCTGTTCCCGTAAACTGTGCGGCAACAAAGAAGGGCTGGGAAAGGAATCTTTGAATCTTCCTTGCCCTGTTAACCGTCACTTTATCTTCTTCAGACAACTCATCCATACCCAGAATAGCGATAATATCCTGGAGATCCCTGTATTTCTGAAGAATCATCTGAACCTCTCGCGATACCTGGTAATGCTCTTCCCCAATCACGTTCGGGTCCAGGATACGGGATGTTGAATCGAGGGGGTCAACTGCCGGATAGATTCCCAGCTCCGCAATGGGTCTTGAAAGAACAACTGTTCCGTCGAGATGGGCAAAGGTTGTCGCCGGAGCCGGGTCTGTCAGGTCATCAGCCGGGACATACACGCACTGGACGGCTGTAATGGAACCCTTATCTGTTGATGTAATTCTCTCCTGGAGTTCACCAAGGTCTGTAGCCAGCGTAGGCTGATAACCAACGGCTGAAGGCATTCTACCCAGCAGCGCCGACACCTCAGAACCTGCCTGAGTAAATCTGAATATATTATCGATGAAGAGAAGCACGTCCTGACCTTCCTCGTCCCTGAAATATTCCGCTGCCGCAAGTGCTGTCAACGCCACTCTTGCTCTTGCTCCCGGAGGTTCCGTCATCTGTCCATAAACGAGGGCGGCATTTTTTAGAACGCCCGATTCCTTCATTTCGAGATACAGATCGTTACCCTCTCTTGTCCTTTCACCGACACCTCCAAAAACTGATATCCCTCCATGGTGCATGGCAATATTATGAATCATCTCCATCATAACGACTGTTTTACCGACACCTGCACCTCCGAACATCCCCATCTTTCCACCTCTCGGGAATGGAACGAGCAGATCAATAACCTTTACTCCCGTTTCAAGAACATGGACGGATGTATCCTGCTCGAGGAACGTCGGCGCGTTTCTGTGAATCGGTGCCATATACTCCGATTCAACTTTACCCAGTCCATCGACAGGTTTTCCTATGACGTTCAGAATTCTTCCCAGACATGCCTTGCCGACCGGAACCGTAATAGGAGCGCCCGTATCTTTAGCCTTCATACCGCGTACCAAACCGTCCGTTGTGTCCATGGCTATACATCTGACCACATTATCACCAAGGTGCTGCGCAACTTCTACAACAAGATTATCTTCTTCATCGCTGATAGCCGGGTTCGATATTAAAACGGAATTCAAGATACTCGGCAGATTTCCATCAGAAAATTCAACATCGACCACCGGTCCTATTACCTGCACTATTGTTCCTGTGTTCATACCCATCTCCTTAGTTTAAAGAGTATTTATT
>CAZKGS010000258.1:0-3518 GCA_964552105.1 uncultured Syntrophaceae bacterium | reverse complement strand
AATTTTGGTCATTCGTATTTATTTCGGATTTCGTGCTTCGGATTTCGAATTTATAAAAAATTGATTAAGCTAATAATCCTTAGATTACAACAAGTTATCTTTTTAAATGATTTAGTCCTGTATTAAGCGGGTCTGCCCTTGCAATTTAAAATCTCACCTTGTATACTTATTTGATTGAAATTTCTTAATGGAGAAGCAGCTAATGAATAAATATTTGAAATTCATGATTATATTTACAGTATTAACAATAATAAGCGGCGGCATCTGGTTTTTCTTAACCTTCTACGAAAGTGAAAAACCGGAGGTAGCAATAGGTGAATCTCTCAATCTCATAGGTCAGAAAAAAACTGTAGACATTACCTGTACAGACAAAAAAAGTGGATTAAGGCATATTACAGTATCGATTACCCAGGATGGAAAACAGCGCATCCTCGATACCGTCGATTTCACTCAGAAAAGAATGGCTGAACACACCCTGACTGTTGAAATAGACTCCAAAAAGCTTAACCTTCATGACGGAACAGCCATATTTGAGGTGTCAGCGGTTGATCATTCCCTCCGGAAAAATACAAAAAGTATCTCTGTCGATGTAAACATCGACATGACACCACCTCAAATATATCCGATAAGCTCTTCTCATAATATTAACCCGGGCGGCTCGTGCATTACCATCTACAGAGTATCTGAAGCGGTTTCAGAAAGCTATGTTTATGTTAATAATGACCATTTTCCGGCATATCCGATCACTCTTTCAGGTAAGCCATGTTATATTTGTTATTTAGCAATTCCCATGGATGCCAAAACGAAAGGCACAAAGATCGGGATCATCGCTGAAGATAAGGCCGGAAACATTTCGATAGGCACAATTCCTTTTTATATCAGGAACAAGAAATTTCGAGCAGACAACATGAATATCAACCAGAGTTTCCTGGAAAGAAAAATTCCTGAATTCCAGCAGATTGACGACAATTTAAAGGGATTCACTCTATTGGAATCCTTTATCTATATAAATGAAAAGTTAAGATCAAACAATCTTGAAACCATTCAATCCATCTGTAGAAAAACGGAAGGAAAGCAGCTATGGCGAGGAGTCTTTCTCCGGATGAAAAATGCTGCCACCATGGCAAAGTTTGGTGATAGACGGACATATTATTACAAGGGTAAAAAGATAAGTAAAAGTATTCATCTCGGAGTAGACCTCGCTTCCACAAAGAATGCCCTTATTGAAGCATCCAACAGCGGTATCGTTGCTTTCTGCGGTTATCTGGGGATTTATGGAAACAGTATCATTATCGACCACGGCCTGGGATTGTTCAGTTTTTATGCTCATCTTGGAATGCTAAATGTCAAGAAAGGTCAAAATATTGAAAAAGGGCAACCTATAGGACGGAGCGACACATCGGGACTCGCGGGTGGCGATCATCTCCATTTCGGTATTTTTGTCGGCAAAAAATTCGTGGATCCTCAGGAATGGTGGGACCCGCACTGGATAAGAGATAATGTGGAAAGAAAACTCGACAAGGCAGCGCAGGAATGAGGGACAAGGACAAGTATATAAAGACAATTTTGAATTTTGAATGTTTAATTTTGAATTAAATCAAGGACAAAGGATTAAGGATCAAGGAATTAGGGTCAAGCAGTGTCTCAATCCTTTAACCCTGCACCTTGTCCCTTGTACCTTGTTCCTTGTACCTTGTTCCTTGATCCTTAATCCCGTTTTATATCCCTGTGATTTAAGTTTACCTGATAATCTCTATCTGTAAAATACCTGGACAATTGATTGATAATCACTACAGAGCGATGTCTTCCCCCGGTACACCCAATACCAACATTGAGATATGTTTTCCCTTCTTTTTCATAAAGGGGGGTTAAAAATGCGACCAGTTTAAACAGAACATCAACAAATTGCTTGCTCTCATCCCATCCCAGCACATAGTCTTCAACTTCTTTGTCATTACCACTGAGATTGCTTAGATCCTTTATGAAGTAAGGGTTCGGAAGGAATCTGACATCCAGCACAATATCTGCATCAGGAGGTAATCCATAACGATATCCAAAAGAAGTTAGATTAACAACAAGCCTTTTACCAGAAGAAGGGGAAAGATAGTATCGTTGGATAAGATCCTTTAATTCATGAACATTATAGAGGGATGTATCAATAACATTATCTGACATCTGTTTCAAATTGCTTAATTTGTCCCGTTCAAGCTTAATACTATCAAGGACTGTCCTTTTCTCTGAAAGAGGGTGGGTTCTCCTTGTTTCGCTGAACCTGTGCAAAAGGGAGTCGTCACTCGCCTCAAGAAATAATATTTCAATATTATACCCTTCCGTTTTTAAACCTGAAATAATTTCCACATGTTTCTCAAGAAATTGTTTCCCTCTGATATCCATTACGAGGGCTATTTTTGAAATTTCGCTTGCCGTTCCAGACTGCATCTCTAAAAGCTTCGGCAAAAGCGCGACAGGCAAGTTATCTACACAAAAAAAGCCGATATCTTCCAGTGCTCTGAGTGCCGTGCTTTTACCTGAACCTGAAAGACCGGTTATAATAGCGATACGGATGTTTTTCATGGCTTACCAAGACCTCTTGCTTCCACGTTTGATCTTATCAAGAACCCTTTCCTTCAAGTCTGTTGATGCCCTGTAATTTTCCCTTTTTAGAATATCATTTCTTGCCACAATTTCTACAATCGTCGCCATGCTGCCACCAGACCGGACAGGAACTCTAATCAAAGGTATCTTAACTCCCATAATGGTACGAAACTGCTCTTCAGATTCTATCCTGTCAAATTCCAATCCATTTTCCCATTTTACAAATTCAACCATTATATTGATACCTGCATCATCACTGACAGAGGCCACGCCAAATAAGCTTTTCACATTGATGATACCGAGTCCCCTGATTTCCATGAAATCTTTTGTAAGCTCTATACAGCACCCTGACAGGTCGCCTTCACTGTTGTGTATTTCTATAACATCATCGGCAATCAGCTTATGACCTCTTGTAACCAATTCCAGCCCACACTCGCTTTTGCCTATTCCGCTCTCCCCGACTATAATAACCCCTACACCGAATACTTCAACGAATACACCATTGATCACAACGATATGATCTAATTTTTCTCTAAACAGGCCGATAATACGACTTTCCAGGGTAAACACATTGTAATCTGATACAGCAAGAGGAACTGACTCTTTTTCGGAATATTCTACAAGAAAATCAGGTATAAATGATGCGTTTGAACAGATAATAAGAGGGATATTCAAAGACAGGATATTGTCAAGTATCTCTTGACATATGTGCGGTGAGACTGTGGATAGCCAGGATAATTCCTCCTGACCTATAATAAGGATTCCTTCTGGTCGTAGTTGTTCTTGAAAATACTTGCTTCCCTTATTGCAGATTTGAACGGAGAGATTTTTCAGTTCTTTATTGATTCCGGATGTTCCGGCAATCAGCTTAAGATCCAACCTCTCCTTACCATATTCAATTAAGTCTTTAATGGTAAGAGAAC
>CAZKGS010000257.1:0-3529 GCA_964552105.1 uncultured Syntrophaceae bacterium | reverse complement strand
AATAATGCCGAGTCGGAGTATTTCCTTGTCCAGATCCTCCTCGGAGACCTTATTTAAGTCTACTGGTGAGTGTGAAAGCATATTTATATATACATGTATAACGACCTTTATAACCGGCTTAATAATCCCTTCAGGATTTCAATGGCTGTTTCAACTATCCAAATAAAGAAACTCCCAACAGTTTTTATAATCTCTATTAACGTCACGCCAACTGTTTTATAAACCCAAGAATTCGCTGTACTCCAAAATTTCTGCAAATTCACTCGTACGTCGCCCCAAGAGCTGTTTTGAACATATTTCTCATTCCCCCACTCCGAAAACCTTTTAAGAAACGAAGTATCACTTATGTCAACTTCAATATGTTTTACCAGATCAAGTGCGTCCCGAACCGGCTCCGGAAGTGTTGACGCCTCTTGAGCATAGATCGCAGAAACATTGGAGAACATGATTAGCAAGGCAGTAACAATAATGACTGTTTTTCTGGTCATGTATTTATTTTTTCCAGTTCTTCCCGCACAACAGTACGATCATCCCAAGGTACCATCCGCTTCCCTATCATCATTGACTGTTCGGCGCCTTTTCCGGTAATAAAGACAAGATCTCCGGCATCTGCAAGTGAAAGCGCTTTGCAAATCCCCTCCCTTCGATCGTTGAATAAAAAGAGTGATTCGCCCCGCTTTTTCCCCGCCTCTTCACTACCCTTTGCGATTTCTTCCATAATTTCCTCTGGATCGTCTTCATACGGGTCTTCATTCGCAATAATAACATAGTCGGCAATCATGGCGGCCAGACGCCCCATAAGCGGTCTTTTTTTCTTATCTCGGCCGCCTCCCTGACCTCCGGTCAAAATAATGATTTTCTTGTCCTTTCCTGAACGAAGATGTTCTGCAGTTTTGAGGACCGCCTCTAAACTCACGGCATCATGAGCATAGTCAACAAAAACCGGGAACTGCTGTCCGGCATCTATTTTTTCCATTCTCCCAGGAACATTTGGGAGCATCGAAAGACCCTTTTGAATTGCGTCCTCGGAAATATCGAGCGCCTTCGCCACCGCAACTGCCCCCAAGGCATTCGATGCGTTAAAAGCACCAATAAGGCGCGTTTTGTATTCGGTCTTGTCCACGAAGAAACTAACTCCTTCTTTTTCCGATCGGATTTCCTTTGCTTTGAGGTTAGCATCCCGGTTCACACCATACGTTAGTTTCTTATCCGCCGAATTGTTTAAGAAGACATCTTTCTCCTGAATATCGGCATTTACGATGATCGTTTTTTGAACAGCTCTCCCTCGCAGTTTTTTCTTCGGTTGTTGGTGCAACTCGCGGAATACCTTGAGATGCATCTGCTTACACCGTTCAAAATCCCAGTTGTGCGCAGCAACATATTCCGGATAGAGCGAGGTCATGAGCGCGATATCGAAAGCGATTCCTTTATGCCGCCACTGTTCAATACCTTCCGAAGGTGTTTCGATAATCGCTATCTCGCAACCGGCTTTATACATCTTCTTCAAAAGACGCTGGAGTTCAAATCTCCCGGGCATAGTCATGTGATATGGATTGAGCTGTTCCTTTTCACCAATGCGGATGTTAGCAGTTCCCGTAAGTCCGGTTTTATAACCCGCAGCCATTGTGCAAGCCCAGGTTAAATTTGCCGTCGTGGTTTTGCCACGCGTACCTAAAACGCCAACGATAATCATTTTCTTCGCCGGAAACCCGTACCAAAGCGCGCCAAGAAAGGCTAGTTTCCAATGATATAAACTAACGAGAAACCGGGGAATAAGACGGCGAAATGTGATCATAGAGAAAGTTTCTTGGCGACTTTGTACATACGATACCACGTTTTACTAAAAACGTAATCCCACGTACCAAGAAATTTTATAGGTTTACCGCCGAAACCCTTTTTGAAAGCAGTGAGTCCCACCCATTCTTCTTTTGTTTCACTTGTACCCCAAAGATCGAGCGTGTCCTTTCCCTTTTTTTGTGCCTTTTTCATAATTTCCCATAAGAGCAGTGACGGAGCATTGTATTTACCAAAACCCCGCGCCGAAGCTGCAAAAAGGTATGTTACCGTCTTTTGATAATAAAGAACTAACGCCGCACTGATCGGCTTCTCCTCAAGATATGCCACAAATAATTCCGATTGGCATTCCCCTTCCAGGCTAGCTACCGACTCGTAGTATCGTTTTCCGTACACATCAAGATTGTGTCGCTTATTTGTTTCTTTGAATAATTTCCAGAAATCTTCGAAATGTTTTTTCTTTTCTTCGCGAGTTTCATAACACCGCACAGTTACACCCCTCCGTTCCGCCGCACGGATAGCATAACGCGTATTATGTTTCATTTCAGAAAGCAGTTCTTCTTCACTCTTTCGTAAATCCAGGAGAAGCGTTTCTTCGGGCTGTACTGCTTCAATTCTATGAAAACCCGCAGATTTTAGTTCCCTTTCTTCTTCCAATGAATATTTTTTTATCGGCTCAATGCGTAAAAAAATAGCACTTGGAATTTTTAATTTGATTGTTGCAACAAAATCCCTTAAAGATAACTCCGAAAAAATTTCTGGTCCTCGTGGTACATATGCATATTGCTTTCCGAATTGAAGATTATGCAGTAACACTAGCTTTTCCTCAATGCGTATTGTTTTTCGTCCCAGGGATTCTTGAAGTTTCTGCCATCCAGAAGATTGGAGAAACGAACTCATTATTTTGTTGCGTTATAGATTGTGCTAATTTCCGATGCGGAAAGTGAGCGGTTGTAGATACAAACTTCATCTACTGTGCCGTCAAAATAATTTGGATTTGAAAATCCTCTACCTATCTTTAATGTTGCGTCTCCAGTTCCTGTTAGTACCTGTGTATTTGTAACTGTATTCCTAAGGGTTCCATCAACGTAAATTAAAACATTGGTTGAATTAAAAACACCAACAACATGATGCCAAGTACTTGTAGGCGATGACAATGTAAAACTTGCCCTAGATGAAGAATCATTAGTCCCATCTGTGACTATAAAGCAAACTGCATCTTCGTAAGTGTATAACAGCCAAGAACACCCTTGTAAGTGATTAGCATCACATTTTGCTGCTATTGGTTCTGAATTAACAGCATGTATTGTATCTAGTTTATACCATAGTAAAACAGAACCTTTGTCAGTGTTTTCTAAAAATACTGCCTTGTCTCCCATGTCAACATAATCCTCACTGTCCTCAAGGCCATCAAAACTCAACGCTCCTCCCACCTTGCCTGTCGTCCAGACAGGCAAGGAGCTTGTGCCATAGAGCGTCCCCGTATTCCCATTCCCACTCGAGTCGGTGGCAGAGGATCCCGATTCCTCATCAAACTTCCAATACCCCACCAGGCCTCTCCCTGGGGAGGTAAGGGTCAAGCTTGAGCCCACCTCATAGATTGCACTATTGGTACCTCCATCCGTATTCGACTTGGGTGCCTGATCAGCACTCTCAAACAGAGCCGTAAGCTTCCAGCTTCCCCCAGGGATATACGTATAGTAGAGGCCTGTAGAGGTGGCATTCGTGGGGTCTA
>CAZKGS010000256.1:0-3542 GCA_964552105.1 uncultured Syntrophaceae bacterium | reverse complement strand
CGCTGCCCACTTTAATGGCATCCTCATGAATTACGTCTTTGTATGCCTCGGCATAGCCTTGCCTGTTGTAAATATCCCAACTGAGGGCATTAAAGAAGGGGTTGATGAATTCCTGTCGAACCTGTGCCTCGTTGTATTTTCCTGATCGATAAGCGTCGAGATTATGGTCAAAACGTTCGACGAGTTTGTATATTTCTTCGGGAGCCGACATTTCCTGCAACCTTTCAAACGTTTCCGGTCAAATCAGTGTAACCGGCAACTCTGGAAATTGCATGTATTTCATAAACAGTCAAGTTCTTATGCCTGTGTTGAAAAATATTTAATCAAGTCGCTTTCTGAAGCGCCTTACGGCGCCGGTAAAGACAATCAGACCGAGAACCATTAAAGACATGAATTGAGGCCAGAGTACTTCAATGCCCACTCCTTTTAAAAAGATTCCCCTTATTATGATCAGGAAATACATGAGGGGGTTTAGATAGGTTAACCATTGTACGACCTGGGGCATGTTGGCGATGGGGAAAACGAAACCGCTCAGCATAAAAAACGGAAGAATGAAGAAGAAGCAGGTCATCATTGCCTGCTGCTGGGTCGATGAAATTGTTGATATAAAAAGCCCTATTCCGAGAGTGCTTAAAAGAAAAATGCAGGTAGCGAAAAAGAGGAGGGGGATGCTTCCCACCAAGGGAATGCGAAACCATAAAACAGCAAATATGGTAACCGCAACCATTTGAGCGAGGGCAATAATTATATATGGAATGGTTTTCCCTAAAATCAATTCATAAGGTTTCACAGGGGTAACGATCAGCTGTTCCATGGTGCCCGCCTCTTTTTCCTTGATAATGGCCATGGAGGTAAACAGCAGAGTAAGAATCATAACCAGGAAGGCAACGATACCCGGCACAAAAAAGTTCCGGCTGTAAAGATTTGGATTGTACCACGTCCTTATCCTGGCATCTATTTTCCCATACTCCATCTTGAAAGGATAAAGCTCCTTAATGAATTTCTGATTCAAGTCGTCCAGAACTAACGAGGTGTAGGCTATCCTGACAGCCGCCATATTGCTCATGCTCCCGTCAGCCAGAATCTGGATATTTGCCGTTTCTCTCTTTCGTATCCGTTCGCTGAAATCGGGGCCTACCTTGATTGCCAGATCGATTTTTCTTTTCAGCAGTTTTTGTTCCAGGTCCTTTGGCTTATCGGTATAGTAAATAATATTAAAGGTTTTATTGGCGTCAAAGGCATCAATCAACATACGGCTTTCCTTTGTGCGCGATTGATCCAGAAATCCGACGGTGATATTCCGTATGTCCGTGGTCACAACGTAACCAAAGACAAGCAATTGGACGAGTGGCGCAATTATCAAAATCGGCCTGTTTTTCTTATCCCTGAAAAGCTGGATAAATTCCTTGCGGACAAACTCTCGAATGCGAAGCCAGCTCATTCCCTACATCCCCTCCCTTTTTAAAATGACAAAATTGGCGATAGTAAGGATCAGAAACATAGAGATCAGCACAATATAACTCGGCCATAAAATTTCCAGCCCGAGACCCCGTAAATACAGACCGTTTAAAATATCTATAAAATACCTTGCCGGAACGGTGTAGGTAACTATCTGGAGAATCTCAGGCATGTTTACAATGGGAAAAACAAAATCTGAAAGAAGAAGAGATGGCAAATATGTAATAAGGACTGCAAGCTGGTTGGCTACCAGTTGAGATTTCGTAAGAATGGAAATCAACAATCCAAGGCTCAGCGCAACGGCAAGATATATGGAGGAAGCAAGAACGAGTAACCAGAAACTGGATTTCATGACAACCCCGAAGAGCACCTGACCCATAAGAACAGCTATCAGAACATCTGTCATCCCTATGAAAAAATAGGGGATTGCCTTACCCGTCAGGAATTCTCCAGCTCCTACAGGGAGGGAGAACACCGTTTCCATGGTACCGTTTTCATACTCTCTGGCAATTACAAGCGAGGTCAGCATGGCTCCAACGATCATGATAATGATTGCAATAATACCGGGAATGATAAATTTTCTGCTTTCAAGGTCTTCATTGAACCAGACCCGTATCTGTCCCTCAACCGGCGGGTTTATTTTTTCCATCCCTTTACGATTGAGAAAATCATAAAGAAGGCGGTTATTATATTCACCGACAAATCTTGTCATGTATCCGACCGACATACTGGCAAAATTGGGATCACTGCCGTCGAACAGTATCTGGATAGGGGCTTCGCGGTCTGCTTTGATGTTCTCTGTCCAATCGTGGGGAATAACGATTGCCATGGTCGTCCAGCCATGGTCCAGGTATCTTGTCACTTCCCGGGTATCTGGAAGATGGCGGATAACATTAAAATAGGAGGAAGCATTAAGCTTATGAATAAAATCGCGACTCAACGATGTTCGATCGTGGTCCACTACTACGGTCTTGATATTATCCACATCAAGGCTTAACGCATATCCGAAAAGAAGAATCAATAAAAGGGGAATCACAAAGGCCAGATACAGGCTCCTGAAATCCCTGATCAGATGGAAAAATTCTTTGCGGGCAATGGCCTGGATCTTTATGAGATTCAATTGCTGCTCCGTGACATCAATTTGATAAAAGCATCATTCAGATCAGCCTCCGGTCGATCCGGAATCGTTTCAGCAATAATTTCCGATGGGCTTCCGGCGGCTACGATTTTTCCCTCATTGATCATGACGATCCGCTCGCAGTTATTGGCCTCGTCCATATAGTGGGTCGTCACAAAAACCGTTACACCTTCCCCGGCAAGGATGCCTATGAAGTCCCAGAAATGACGGCGTGTAAGGGGATCAACGCCCGAGGTGGGTTCGTCGAGAAATAAAATGTCGGGTTTATGCAGCAGCGCACAACCTAATGCAAGACGCTGGCGCCAGCCGGGGGGTAAATCCCGGGTGAGGCGGTTACGGACATCAGAAAGGCGAGCGGTATCTATAGTCCACTGCATTCTCTCTTCCCACTGATCCGGGGGAATATTATATACTCCCAGATAAAAGCGAATGTTTTCGAAGGGGGTCATATCCTCATAAAGGGAAAACTTCTGGGACATGTAACCTATGGATTGTTTAATCCTCTCAGGTTCGGCACAAATGTCATGCCCTGCGACAAGGCCCTGGCCGGATGTTGGAGTAAGAATTCCGCAGAGCATACGGATAGTAGTGGATTTGCCCGAACCATTGGCCCCCAGAAATCCAAAAATTTCCCCCTTTTTTACAGAAAAAGAGATCCTGTCAACAGCAACAAATTCTCCGAACTTTTTTTCCAGGTCCTTTACAAGGATTGCATCAGATCTTGAAGTTGTCATGGATCAATTCCTTGTCCTCCTCCTGTATGCGGTGAATCATGGCCTCTTCCAGATTTGGAAAATGTGACTGAATTACTTCAGGGGTACCGGAATCAAGAAGCCGGGATTTGTGCATCAGAGCTAAATGATCACACTTTTCCCCTTCATCCAGGTAGGCTGTAGAGATTAGAATGGTCATACCCTGCTCCTTCATCTGAAAAAGAATATCCCAG
>CAZKGS010000255.1:0-3544 GCA_964552105.1 uncultured Syntrophaceae bacterium | reverse complement strand
CAGAACATTTCTTCTGAATTCAGGGAGTTCGTCAAGAAACAATACTCCATTATGGCTCGGAAAGAGTAAATAACAGTGATTTAGCAATAATCCGTCCCAATTTTTCAACCTCCATAACACTCCGATATCATAGCGAATACACAGATCACCATGGCGCCGTCTTGCCGGGTTCACGGCTGTTCATCGACCGCCACACCCGTCCACCGCCCTGAAAATATCATCGGGCGTCAGCATAAAACATCAATAGAAAATTGCAAGGAAAATATCAACAGACAGCAAAAACATTTCGAGGGAAGTAGCAATGGATATTATCAAATATATCAATACAACGGTATCCAAGAACGATTTAATAACCTACGACCTTAATCTTGCTCATTATCTGAAAGATATCAATGCCACGGTATTCCTGTCATGTCTGGTCATGTGGGCAAAACAGGAAAACAATGAGGATGGCTGCGTTCACAAGTCCGATGAGGACATTAAAGAATATCTTAATCTTTCAGGCAAGGAAATTAGACGCATCAAAAAAGTTCTCGAAAATGAAAATTTAATCGAAACGGTGGCAGTTGAGGCAGACAATGCGGGCTATCCTGTAAGTTGTTACAAGCTAAACCCTGAAAGACTACGCGAAGTATTGATCTGTGGCAGGGATGAACGGGAAAAGAAAGATTGCGGGAGGAAGAAAGGCGCATGAATGACATAGCCAATATTCCGGGTCGGTCGCTGGCTAAAATCTGCCGAGAGTGCATTGAAATAAACAGCATCAACTTTGCAGGCAACGTAATTCCAAAATCCTGGTTTAAGTCGATAACGTATCCGTCAGGCAAGGCGGACATGCTGGCGATCAATATCCTGTCAGAGATAGTCTATTGGTATCGGTTGATTGAGGAATGCGATGAGGCAACGGGCAAGGTAATTGGATACAGGCAGAGGTTTTATGCGGACATGTTTCAGAGGAGTTATCAGGGCTTTGCCGACATGTTTGGCGTCTCACGGCGGCAGGTAAAGATGGCAATTGACCGCTTGAAGGACAAGGGACTGGTTAAGATAGAGTTTAGGAACGTCAAAGTTAATAATATCATAACAAACAATGTGATGTACATAAAACCAGTTCCGGAAAGGGTCCGGGCGATCACCTGCCCCCCCTCCTACATTCAAATGCAGGAGGGGGTACATTCAAATGTAACAGGTCCTGCATTTGAATGTAGGACAAATACAAAGAATACTACAAAGAATACTTATGATGATTATAATTATAATATTATAACTAAACGCAATTCGCATACCAAAAAATCATCATCTCCTTCTTTTTTTCAAGAGAAAAAAGAAAAGACCGACAAACCGGAACCTGACGGGATTCACCCGTATTTCCCTCCCGTAAACAACGAAACAGAAGCAGAAATACTTGCCCGTGAAGTGATGGACTATCAGATTTCCACCGGTACTAAAGTGCCGGAAGAAGATCGGCAGCGGTATCTGTTTACGCTGATTAAGAAGGCCAAAAACGGAACCCTTATTGTGCCGCGCGGTTATAAGCCGCCGGCGGAAAGGAAAAAAGAAGAGGACCAGATTTTAAAAAGTAAAAAAGATCGTCGCATGAAGGAAAAGGCCGAACAGGATCAGATGGAGGAGGAGCGAACCGAACAGGAAAATGCCTTAATATCTTTCCTACTTTTACCGAAAGAAAGACAGGAGGAATTTATAAAGCTTGTCAAATCTGAAGACGAACAGGGAACACACCTGATGCCCGAATCAATGATTAATCGCAGGGCTGCTGTTTTATATGCAAAAGGAGGTATGGGGTAGTGAAGGATCAGATAGAACGAATGGAAGCAATCGTTAAAGTTGTAACCGCGAGATACAAGGGCTGTATCCCCATGCCGTATGACGAGTTATTACAGGAGGGATATGCAGCTGCGGCAAGCGGAATGACCCGCTGGCGTAAAAGCCAGGGCAAGGCAGCAATGATAGCATGGGGATGGATATATGTTTTGAGCCGGTGCAAAGAACTCGCCTCGAAATGCAGTTCCGGGCCTGAAATAGTCTCTTACGAAGAGCACAAAAACACAGAAACCTTCAATGCCACGGAACTGTATATCGATGAGTATTTTGCGGATACGGATGAAGGGGAAGGCGCAGATCCCAACGACAGCCAGAACAAGCAGAACGCATTTATGTTTTTAAAGTCCGCATTGACTAACGGGTATGACGATATAGTACAGAGATTTGAGGAATCAATATCTTCACAAGAGATAGCGAACAGGGAACATTTGACAAGGCAAAGGATTGATCAGTTAAACAGGAAAGTGGAGAAGTTCTATTCGCTCACCGCTTAATTCCTGTTGAACATCGTAAAGTGTTTTTTTGGGGAGTTGATCTACTGAACTTGTATGGACCCATGACTTATGCCCGGCAATTCTTTTCTTACAGGAAAATTTTATCCAGGGGACTCTTTTTCCGAGAAGGGCTGCGGGCAGGTTAATACTTCTTCTCGACAGGAAGACCTGTACAACGCTTTTTTTCAGTGTGGCCTTCAGGATATAGAAGAAAAACACCCGGCCCTTCCTATACCGATTAACCTCTTTGGGAATCCACTCTTCTTTTCTCATGATTCCGGTTTGGCCGGACAGATCAACCTCGACCCATCTTTTATTTTCCGCGACGTCTACGATAACGCCTTCCACGGCTTTATGCACACGGCTTTTCCACAGCTTATACGCATCCAGAGCTTTCATTTCATCCAGCATACGCGGGAAGAAAAGCTTGCAATCTTTAACCACAGATTCAGGGAAAGAAGCGAAATCGAGGGTAACCGGCAGGGAGTTGCAAAAATAAATATTGGGATCAATTGCCTCTGCTTCCTCCAGTTCCATCTTTTGCGGAATGCCGAAAAAAAGCGTGGCGGTTTTCGATCTTACATCGACGTCGACATCACATTCATGCACATCGAAGTAATCACACAGAACATTTTTAACGGTAAATTCAAGGGCAGTTTCAGCCACATCCCTTGAAACACCGAGATTTTCGAGCACTTTATTTTTAAGCATTTAATCCCTAAAAAATAAACTCTTTACATAAGTTATAGCATCCAGCGGAAACGGTTTTCACTTCTCCCTATTACTGAAACAGAGGCAAAAAATAAGACACTAATCAAAGGAGACATACAAAAATGGCAAATGGGAATGCTGCTAATGCCAACCAGACTGGCCCTTCGAGATATGAACTAATGGCCAGGGAGCCGGATTCGAGAGTAATACGCTGTAAGGCTCCTGACTCTTTTCCGATGGCCGATCTGGTAGGCCGTGCTGACGGGGTTTTGAAAACGTTAAGAAACAGATCCACCACGTTACTCCCATCAGAACAGGTTGATTTATTGATTAAGGAATACTGTGAGATTATGATGAATCTGGATGATCTTATTGAGAGAATGCACGAGGCGTGTAAGTTTAATTACAAACGCCCAAGAACAGTAGTTCGCATAAAAGCTGTATTACAGGGTACAGTTGAAGAGAATAATTCAAGCGGCGAAAAGGGAAAGGAATCC
>CAZKGS010000254.1:0-3572 GCA_964552105.1 uncultured Syntrophaceae bacterium | reverse complement strand
AGTTTGAAAGAGAAGATATTGCAAAAAGACTCGTGTGGGCGTTGGCAAAGCTCGAAAAGGAAAACCCTGATTATTACCGCAAGCTTTACCGGGAAGTGATCGGTGAGGTGGACTGGATCAACACGCAGAAAAAAAGCGAGATGTCTGAAAGGCTGGTAGCAGATAAAAGCGTTTTGCTTAAACATAACAGGGAAAAGATGATCAACGTGATGCTCTTTTTCGCTTCAAATACGGAAAAATGCGAAATAATGAAACTCATGAAGCTAATGTATTTTCTTGATTTCCTGCACTTCAGGGGAACGGGAAGATCCGTTACCGGATTAAATTATTTCGCGTGGAAACAGGGACCGGTTACTGTAGATCTGTATGCAGAACTGTCGGATAACCCCGGGCCTGATTTGATGGAGGCAATTAAAGTAGAAAAGACCGGGGAAATCCAAAAGATCATCCCTCAAAAGAAACTAGATTACTCTATATTCAGCAAACGTGAGATTCGTCTGATGGAAGAACTGTCTGATCATTTTAAAAAAGCAGAGGCCAAAGAAATAACTGAAAAATATCACCTGCCAAAGGAGCCCTGGTTTAAAACATTTACCACCAAAGGCGAAGGTAAACTGATAAGGTATATGATAGCGATAGACGGGAAACATGGGCTTACGATGCGTGAGATTATAGAACGGCAGGAAGAAATGAGAGAAATGTATAAGAGCTTCGGTATAAGCTGGGAAACAGCGCCCTCAGATAGCGGTGACCTGTTCAATCCCTCGGCAGATTAAAAAACATTTCTATTCTATACCCAATTCTCAATACGTAATCCCGGAATCCTTTCAAATTCCCGGATATTATTTGTCACCAGCATTGCAGAAATACTTCTCGCATGAGAAGCTATAAGCATATCCATTCATCCATGATCATGCCGTTTTCTTCTAAAAATACCGCTATTTGTCCATAGTGGAAGGCCGCATTCCAATCAAATGAGATAATTTCCAGTGGCACAAGGAAAGCGCTCATCGAAGCATAAGGCATCTCCGTTCTGTTCATCAAAATACCCCCTTTTTGTTTTTTCTTTGATCGAAACATGTGGGATTCCCCGACTGTCCCCTATAACCACTTAATGATATTATACAATTTAATGAATACGACCAGTAATAGTATTTTGTTATAGTGATATTAAATAACAGCCTGATTAATAATATTAGTCTTGACTATGTTTGCATATTATATTATATAAATGTGCATTAATTAAATAATCAAACCTCTGGTGTGAGCATCCTGATTTTGGAGGGATGCTATTACTGTGATGTAGTGAGCGTTTCATTTTTCTTTCATCGTTTTCCTTTCTTTGCGCCCTCGCCGGCATACCGAGGGTTGAAGAACGTATGCCGCTTATCACATATCTATCAAGGAGGTTTGTTTATGGACAATTCTATGGTTGAATCTATTGCGGACTTTGTGCTGAGGAATTTTAACAATTTACCGGTTTACGCTGAAATTCACGGTAAGAAGAAGGCATTTAAAACGATTAACGATGCCTTGAGAACGATTAAGCCTGACGTGGTGTCATCTCTCGTTCTGAAGGATAAAGAACATAATGTGCTCGGAGAAATTCATATAGGAGGGATTTAAAGTACATGCCGGAAATGTTCCGAGGGAATAAATGTTAAGAATTCTCAGAAAAATCAAAACAATGTCTTTGCGGTTCAGGTTCTGCCGTACCTTCTAAACGAAAAGCAGCTAAGAGCTGCATAAAGGAGGTTAAAAATAGTTACAGCAATCTATATCCGTGTATCCACCGAAGAACAGGCGGAAAAGGGGTTCTCGGTGGATAACCAGATAGAAAAACTCACCCATACTGCTACAGATCAGGGATGGAAATATAAAATATTCGATGATCGGGGATATTCCGGGGCAAAGTTCGACAGACCGGAACTTCAAAAAATGTTCAGTCTGGTTAAAAATAAACAGATTGAACGGGTGCTTATCTGGAAAATTGACAGGTTGAGCCGTAAACTCAGCCACCTGCTCAATATCCTCGAACTATTTGAAGCTAACGATGTTGAACTGATCTCTGTCAGCGAAAATTTTGATATCAATACGCCTGTAGGAAAACTCCTGCTCGGCATGCTGGGCAGCGTTGCAGAGTTTGAGCGGGATTCTATCATTCAAAGAATCAAAGCAATTAAAAATACGCGAAAACGTGTCAAAAGACTTCCTCTGGGGAACCCGCCCTATGGACTCGTGATGGATAAAAACAGGGGCATGCTGGTGCAGGATAACGGGCTGGGATGCGAACTGATCAGAAGAATATTTGACTTGGCAAATGACGGTATTGGCGCCATGCGAATTGCCGAATATCTCAACAATAACGGGTTCAAAACCAAGCTGAATAGACGCTTCGATTCGTCAACGGTCGGACGAATGCTCAACAATCCCACGTATGCCGGAATGATCGAGATTGATGGAAATCTGGAAAAAGGAAATATCGAGCCGATTATTGATTTTGATGCATACATGAAGGTTCAGGGGGCCATGCAGAGACGTCGATATCAGAACAGATCGCCTGCCTCAAAACACCTGCTTACCGGCTTATTGAAATGCTCTGTCTGTGGAAGCGGCCTCGTCAGCTCGGGACATTACGCAGAGGGAAAGAGATTCTACAGGTGCGGACGAAAAGCGGGTGAAGGCATGTCAGCATGTACTCTGAAATCGCTTCATGCCGATAAAATCGAAACGGATATCACGTCTAAACTGGTTGATGTTGTGCTGAAAGATAGAGACAGCATCCTCGAAGAAATGTTCAAGAAGGAAAAAGAATATAACCGGAAGGCAAAGGAAACTAAGGAAAATATTAAGAGATTAGAATCCTCGATAAGAAGGGATGAAAATAGCATCAATACATATTTTGAGATGTTTGAAACGGATTTCATTGACAAGGAAGATCTCAAGAAACGTATCGATACCGTGAAAGAAAACATAAAGACGCAAGGTACCGAACTATTCGATCTGAAATTGAGCCTTGTCGACTTGAATCCGCTTGAAATGCGCAGGCGGTACGAGGCGGCATTGAACAGCTTCCAGCTTGTATTTGAGTTAGCTGATCTCAGGGAAAGGAGGAATCTGTTTAAGATCATTGTGAACAGGATTGACGCATACGATGACCATCTGGATGTTTACCTGAAGTCCGGATACTCGTTCAGGGTGGATTATGAACGGAAAAAGAAAAGGTTTACGAGAACCCTGAACGATTGGGAAATCAATACACTCAAGGGTATTGATAATAAAAAAGCGAAGGCTGTTGTCATGGCCTGTGAAGGTATGGCTCCGGCAAAGATCGCTCATGCCCTCAATGTTGATATCAGCAAGGTGACATGGACGTTAAAAACGGTGAATAAAAAAGGAATAGCCACTTGCTTTGAGGATTTCAGGGATAATCAGTCCGCTCCGTTTGAAGAATTCCTGTTCAAGAATATTGATTCTTTCAGATATCTGTCGTTCAGAAATATCATGAAGGGGTTGGAAAAAGCAGGGTTTTCTCCATCGTATGGCCAGCTTAAGAATTTCTGGTATCGGAA
>CAZKGS010000253.1:0-3609 GCA_964552105.1 uncultured Syntrophaceae bacterium | reverse complement strand
ATGCTTAATTTCGTTCAAGTTCAAGGAAGACGAAAAGTTTAACCACAGGAATACATTGAGTATTTCGATGATTAAGTTTTGAGTCTGACGCAGAAATTGGGCGAAAGGGGGCGTTTTGCAAAGGTCTCAAAGTGCCAGCCCGCGAACTTCAAAAAATGTGAGGCAGGTAAAGGAGATTTTTATGTATTACCCAGATTCAGCGTATCGCAGTTCCTGATTAATTAACTTCCTGTCTTTCCAGATGTATTCAACAATATCATGCATAGATGTTTCTTCCCGGTTTTGCCAGCCAGAAGCGGATGCCGAGATTGTACATTTTTCCCGATCAGAGTTACAGCGTATAGTCATCATACCTCCGTTAATACCCATCAGAGGAGCGTAGTAAAGAAAGCTTATACCATGGTATTTAATTTCTTCAGCAAGATATCTGGCATCTTCTTTTGATCTGATTTGAAAACTTCTTTTTTTTGCCATGATTGTTCCTCCTGAATAATCTATTATTCGAAAGTATTATTAGGTTTATCTGTCGGTGTTTTCCCCGGGCCTCTTTGTCGAGTTCTTGTTCAAAGGGGATATTATGCTGTAGCAGTTGTGAGTATGCGCAGATTTTACAAAGTGACTGAGCGGTTAAGATCACTCATTGGAGAGGTGAAATTCATCTCTGACTTAAGTGGTGTTAGTATAAGTCGAGGCTTTTGGAAATGCAATACCAATTAATTCACAGATATGTACCAGTAAAATACTGGTATTAAGAAAGTGATAGCAGGTAAGATCGGAGATTTGCTTTCTTTTTCTTCAAACCGAGTTTTTGTCTAATATTTTCTCTGTGAAATTCAATTGTCCTCGTTGATAAATTCAACAACTGAGCTATTTCCTTTGCAGTTTTACCGTCTTTGACAAGATTGGCCACCTGAATCTCTTTGGGTGTGAGGTTAAAGTGATTAAGGGTCATATTACGCAAGAAAGGAGAAATAATATTTTTTAGATTTGTTTCAAGGATATTTAAATAGGCGATATGATCGGCAGGCGAGCGGGGTTTTTTCAATATTTCCATGTACGGCATAATCAACTCCTTGACATTAGACAGAACATTTCCCTGAAACTCTATTCTGTCGTCCTCCAGGTGTTTTAGAAGAACCTTCAATGCTGTATTGGCCTCTTCGAGATAGCGGGACTTGTCTGCCAATTCCTGCTCCCTTTTTTTCAAGGCTTCCTCCGCCTGCTTGAGACGGTTTTCTGATGCTTCCAGTTCAGTAATACGTTTGCGCAATTCTTCCAATTCACCGATGAGTATCACCTTTGTTTTTTCTTTATCTTTCATTATGGACCCCGATTATTATTCCATGCGTGGTGTTTCTACACGCCGATCAGGAGAGTACTTTATCTCCAGATTACGGGCAATGATACTCATGCTGTAACAGCAGATAAAATAGAGAACAGCAATAGTTGTGTATATCTCAAAAGGATAGATCATCAGTCTGTTATTAAGGATTTGAGCCACAGTTGTCAGTTCAAATACGCCAATGATGTAGGCAAGTGAAGTATCTTTAAAAAGGGCGATGAACTGACCAACAAAAGCGGGAATCATAATCTTGAGCGCCTGGGGTAAAATTACGCAGCGCATCATTTGAACGTAATTCAAGCCGGAAGCTCTGCTTGCTTCGACCTGGCCGTCTGGAATAGCACTGACTCCCGCTCGAACAATTTCTGCCAGATACGCACCTGAGAAGACAGTAAAGGCTATGGTTGCGCTCCAGAAAACATCAATCTGCATCCCCGTTATAATGGGTGAAAAGAAATATACCCAGAAGATAACCATAATAAGGGGATTTCCACGAATAATTTCGATATACAGAACACTCAAAGTACTGATTATCGTGTTTTTGCTCAACCTTCCAAGACCGAATACAAGACCAATGAAAAAGCTGACAAAGAGGGAAATCCCGGCTAAAAGAATGCTTAAACTCAATCCTCCCAGACCGTGGAATATTTCTCCGCTGCCGCCATGAGGGAAGGTCCAGAATAAAAGGGGGGGGAGGCTTTTCCAGATAACACTCCATTTGAATGTGAAGATCACATCTCCGATAAGAGCCAGAAGACCTGTGAAAAATACAACAAAGAGAGCCTTCCAGCCGTAAGACAGCCCTTTGCTCAAGATAGCCAGGAATCGGGACCACGGAGATAAATAAATTGATTCTTCGTGAGGTAAATCGGCCTCTTCTTGTTTAAACTTCTTTGCCAACCATTCCCGGGCTCTAATAAAGGCTTTGGCGAGAAAATAAAAAGGGCGAAAAATGAGTGCAAGGGATCTGTCAAACAAGTTCAGTTTTTTTTCCTGACCGATTTGCAGGTGATGATTTATACTGTTCATGAAGAGTGAAATTGTAAGGGATAGACCGAGGTAAATTACTGAAGCTGCCGACGTTGCTTCAAAACCTCTGAAAGTAAAGGATTCAATCTGCTGGGATTGCCAGCACAGCTCGGCAACGCCAATTGTCATGGCGAGAGAAGAGTTTTTCATGTTATTTAGAAATTCACTGCCCAGCGGTGGGATAATGATACGAAAAGCCTGGGGAAGAATAACAAAACGGAGTGTCTGAAATCCAGATAATCCTGAAGACGCGGCAGCCTCAATGTGACTATGAGGAATGGCCTGGATTCCGGCACGTACAATTTCAGCCACAAAAGAAGCCGTATAGATACTGAGGCCCATGGTAGCAGCCCAGAATTCAAAGTTATGAGCATTTAGAAATTCATTAACAGATTCCGGCAGAGCCATGGGGAAAGCAAAATACCAGAAGAAAAGCTGCACCAGAAGAGGTGTATTTCGGAAAAACTCAACATATGCTGTGGAGAGATAATAGGCCGGTTTAAACCTGGATAGGCGTGCGATACCTGTGATAGTCCCCAGAATGAGGGCAATAAAGGTGCTTATCAGAGATATTTCGATTGTGAGGACTAATCCTTTGAGCAGCCAGACGCCGAAAACCTCTTTATATGTGGGATTTACTTCATAGAGAACAGCCCAGTGAAAATCGTAGCCAAAATCAGCATGTTTGAAAATTAAAAATATTACGAATGCAATTCCTGCCGCTACTGCAAATTGCTGGGCTAAACGTGATGCTCTCATTATTCCTTTTAGTGTGTATTTTTATGTCTTCCTAATGCGGCAAAACCGCAAATCCGAAATTCGAATATCGTTCTACAGGCATCAAAAAATCTGCGGCCCTAACGATGATCAGGGCCGCAGATTGCTTTTGAAAAACGGAACATTTTTATTTTATGGCCACGTTTCAATCTTTTCTGTCATGGGGAAATAATAGGGTGTATTAGAACCATACCATTTGTTATAGATTTTCATGTAGGTTCCATCTCTCCACATATCCTGCAAGGCAAAGTTAATGGTATCCCGCCAATCGCTCTGATTTTCGGGAATTCCCATTCCGTATGGTTCATCACTGAAGAAATCACCGACAAGCTCATATTTGCCCGGTTCTTTTGCCGCGTATCCGATGAGGATTGTGCTGTCCGTGGCCCAGCCTGCTACCTTCCCCTGTTTGAGGGCCAGGAAACAGGATGGTTCATCCTGATAGCTTATAACATTTTTTT
>CAZKGS010000252.1:0-3643 GCA_964552105.1 uncultured Syntrophaceae bacterium | reverse complement strand
ACTAACACATTATCAATGCTTTTCCCATCCTTTTAAATGTCAATATAAATTTTGAAAATTAATTGAATCGATTCACAAAATAAGATAACTTATTATGGAAAAAATCTGCCCTCGTAAATACAAGTTAATTATTGCTATCGGTTTTGGCAAGAGCGAGCCTGTAGAAAAAAGTTTCAAGTTCCTGGAATAATTAAAAGCTCATACGAAACCATAAATCCTTGAACCTGATTTTGATATGCATGTTGTGATGGTTGAAAATGGCTGAGAACGGAAATATTTCAAGACGCAGTTTTTATTTACATGCCGCAAATCACCGCCTATGCGCGGAGTTTATAGAACCGGTCACAGACAATTCTCTGAATACGAAATCCACCCTTGTATTTCTCCACGAAGGCCTGGGCTGTATTTCAATGTGGCGTGATTTCCCGGTTGCCCTGTGCGAGGCTACGGGTTGCCGGGGCTTGATATATGATCGATGGGGATATGGCAAATCAGATTCCCTGACGGCAGTAGGTCCGAGAGAACTTCGGTACCTTCATGATGAGGCCCTGGTCAGTTTGCCTGAAATTTTGAAACAATGCGACATCGATGATGCGATTTTAATCGGGCATAGTGATGGCGGTTCTATCGCCCTTATCTTCTCCGCTGTATATCCGGATAGAGTACGCGGGATAATCACTGAAGCGGCACATGTATTTGTTGAAGAAGTAACACTTGCCGGTATCCATGAGGCTGTTGGAGTGTTTGAAAAGACAAACTTAAGAGAAAAGCTGGTTAAATATCATGGCGATAATACCGAAATGATGTTTCACGGCTGGGCAGATACGTGGCTGCATCCGGAGTTTTTCGGTTGGAATATTGAAGAATTTCTCCCGAAGATTGTTACTCCCCTGCTTGTTCTCCAAGGGGAAGATGATGGGTACGGTACGCCTGCCCAGGTAAAATCAATCGCCACTCAAGTGGCAGGACCCGTAAAAAGTTGGCTCATCCCGCATTGCGGTCACATTCCTCACCATGAAGCCCGGGATGAGGTATTAAAGGAGATGAAACAGTTTATCCTTAATCTCATAAATTGAGGCTCAATAATCTTCACAATTCACCGTACTATCAGTGTGTTGAGGTTTATTATAAAACCTGTGAAGAACGTTTTGAATAACGTTATGATTTTTTCGCTCCTGCGTTACGAAGGTTATATGCCGCATTTTGTGGTCATTTCCCCGTTGACACACAAGAGTTAATTCCTTATACTTTATTCACAAAAAAGCAGGTTCTTATCAAACAACGAGACATCAAAAAGCAAAACCTGATTCCCAATCGAATATGTTTATAAAGCTGCGCATCATATTTATTATCACGTTAGTAATAATCCTGACTGCCCCGGGTGTTTCTTCTCAGGATTGTCACCCCGGTATCCAGAGAATCAAAGACAAGGGGAAACTTGTCGTCGCTATGGTGAATGCAGATCACCCCCCCTTCTTTATGGTGAATGAAAAGGGTGAGCTGTACGGCCTGGACGTCAAACTGGGCAAGGACATTGCACAGGAACTCGACGTAAAAGTTGAGTTTAACAGAAAGGCGAAAACCTTCGACGAAGTAATCGCCATGGTTGTCCGTAAAGAAGCCGACGTGGCGATTTCCAAACTCAGTAAAACTCTGAAAAGGTCTGAAAAAGTCCTGTTCACAACACCTTACATTGTTCTGAGACGGGGACTCCTCATTAACCGCCTCAAGATGGCCCAGACGGGAGACGATGGGGATCCCATCGAATTCATTACAAACTTGAGAGGAGATATCGGGGTTATTGCCGCTTCTTCTTACGTGGATTTTGCAAGATGTATGTTTCCGAAAGCCTCCATCAAAGAATTCGGCACGTGGGAGGACGTTATATCGGCTCTTGAGAAGGGTTCTATTCTGGCTGCTTTTCGTGACGAACTGGAAATCAAAAAAATTATCCGAGCAAGGCCCGGCATTAGTTTGAAAGTTCAAACCGTTGTTTTCAAAGATACGAAAGATCCGATCGCCATGGCCGTATCGTGGGACAATCCCTTCCTCTTATACTGGCTGAATGAATATCTGGAGACAAGGAACTTCGATCTGGATGCGGACAAGCTCCTGAGCGAATATTCTGGAATATTTCCCTCCGGAAACAGATAAAGCGAACGAAAACGATGACCAAAGAAAAAAAACGTAACCCACTGTTCTCATGGAATCTACTCCTGAACCCCTGGGTCGTCGTTGTATCCATGATCCTGGGAATGTTCATTGGCGCCTATCACAAGAGGTTTGCAGTAGGTCTTGCTCCGTTTGGAAATATGTATGTCTCACTACTGAAGATGTGCGTTTTGCCCATCCTCATTTCAGCGGTGGCGTACAGCCTGGGAGGATTATTAAGAGCCCATGCGGCAAAAACATACCTGAAAAGAATGCTTGTCGTGTTTTTACTCACACTTGTTCTTACCTGCGCTTTTGGCCTTGCCTCCGGTGTCGTGAGTAGGCCCGGAACAGGGCTTAACGAGAATATTCTTGGAAGGATCATCAACGATTCTCCTCTTGCACCCGACCTGGAAATCTTTTTTTTCCAGCCTAACGATCCCTCCGAACAGCTCCCCGGGTTGCTGAAGTTCTTTGTCGGTATCATTCCTGCCAACATTTTTTATTCTCTTACCAATGACAGAAATCTGCAGGTTCTCCTTTTTGCCATCATCCTCGGCTTCGCTATCGGCCTGATATCGACAAAGGCGTCTGACGACCTGCTCATCCTGCTCGATGCCGTATTTAAGGTCTTTTCGAAGATCATACGATGGATCATATATGTACTCCCGTTCGGCCTGCTCTGTCTTATGGCCGATCTCATTTCCCGGATCGGAACGGAAATTCTGCTTTCCATGATCAAATTTATCGTCGTATTTCACGTCTGCGCCACTGTAGTGCTCATCATAAATACCGTTATTATCTGGAAACGATCGGGATCATCCTTCACGTTTGTTCTGTCGGCCCTAAAAGAACCTGTCATTCTTGCTTTCGGCACCCGCAACGGTTTCGCCACGCTCCCCTCTGCACTGGATGCTCTTCATGAAAAACTCAATTTCAACCAAACATCAACGAATCTGCTCGTTCCGCTCGGTCTAACCATTTGCCGATACGGAAACGTTCTATATTTTGCCGTTGCCATCATGTTCATCGCACAACTATATAACGCATCACTGGGACTATCGGGAATGGCGATGGCCCTTATCTGTACCGTTTTAGCGGGCATGGCCACCTCGGGAGCCACGGGAATCGTCATACTCTCCATGCTTGCTATCGTTCTCGAACCTCTGCGGCTCCCCTTAGAGGCGGTACTTATTCTCTTCATTGCGATCGATCCGATCGTCGAGCCCATGCGCACCGTCATCACCGTCCATTCGAGTTGTTCAGCAGCTTCACTAATTTCGGATCGTCCGGAAACACCGGGGGAGTATACTTCGTGAGTAGTTTTAGAGTCTTTATTCACAATAACTGCCTTTTTTGCGCAGAGGCTGGCGGAAAATAAATTCGAAATCCGAAGTACGAAATTCGAAACAATATCAAAACCTTAAACTCGAATGTCCAAAACTGTTTCGAAAATTTGTTATTTGATATTAGGATTTGTTTCGTATTTCGA
>CAZKGS010000251.1:0-3660 GCA_964552105.1 uncultured Syntrophaceae bacterium | reverse complement strand
CAGGTATTGACATGTATATATTATTCATATAAACTTCCACAATATCCAATACACGAAAGGAAAAAACAGAATGAGAAGAAGCGGTACAATTTATGGTGTAATATTATTTCTTGTTATTTCTCTTGTTGCGTGTGCGAAATACGAAAGGAAGGTTGTACCTTTCAAGATGCCTGCGGCCTATCAGAATGCAACTGAAGTGGCAGGAGCGGTAATCGCTGCCAAGTCGTATGATGATCCGAAGGATGCGAAAGATGCCTTTGGATTCGACATTATTGATGCGGGTATATTACCGGTTCAGGTGATCTTTGATAACAGAGGAACCCATGAAATTGAAATAATTCCTCAGTCAACCTTTCTGGTGGACACGGAAAATAATCTCTGGCCGATAATAGATGCGCGTCTGGCCTATGATCGCATATCAAAGAAAACAGAACTTGGCAAAGTCGCGCCGGAAGGAGGAAAGACAGGGTTTCTTGCCGGTACGGCCGGTGCCATTATCGGTGCGGCAATCGGAATCGTTACTGGACATAATGTTGGTGATGCGGCTATGAAAGGGGCCGCTGTCGGAGCTGCGGCCGGCCTAACCATGGGTGGTTCAAAAGGATTATCTGATCAAGACGTACAGAGGCAAATCAGGGAAGACATCCAGAAGAGGTCCCTTGAAAGGCGGCCCATAAACCCGAAAGAAATTGCCTATGGATTTATATTCTTTCCGGGAGAATCAAAAAAAGCACAAGAGTTGAGACTCTCTATTAAAGAACTGGATACAGGTAATTTGCATTCGATCATCATGAAATTTTAAGTCTAACACGGGGGAAAAATGAAAAAGATTGCTCCGTCCATACTATCTGCCGATTTCGGCAAGCTCGCAGAAGAGATTCAAAAAGTGGAAGCAGCGGGAGCGGATTTGATTCACGTTGATGTCATGGATGGCCATTTTGTCCCGAATCTGACCTTTGGCCCACCCGTCATTGCATCCATTCGAAAAGTAACCCGGCTCCCGTTTGATGTTCATCTGATGATCGAGAAGCCTGAGCGGGCTATTCAGGATTTCGCCGATGCCGGAAGTGATATTATTACCATCCATGTGGAGGCAGAACCCCACCTTCACCGTGCTATTGAGTTCATAAAGGAAAAAGGGATAAAGGCAGGCGTTTCTCTCAATCCTGCGACACCTTTGTGCCTGATTGATGAAATTATTGAAGATATTGATCTTCTTATGGTGATGTCCGTCAACCCGGGCTTTGGTGGGCAGCAATTTATAGAAAGCACGCTCGCAAAAATAAAAAAGGCACGAACTCTTATTGATGAGAGGGCTCCCCGTGTCCTTCTCGAGGTTGATGGCGGAGTAAAATTAGACAATATGAAATCCATAAAAGAAGCAGGTGCCGATATCTTTGTGGCAGGTTCGGCTATATTCAAGAGCAGGGACTATAAACAAACAATACAGACGATGAAAAAAATCCTTATGACTTGAGCAAAAGTCATCCAACTTGTTTTTGCTCAAATCCTTGATGATGAAATGAATATCATTATTGATGGATATAATCTTATCAGGCAATCGGATTCCCTCCGGCGTTTCGAAAGGTTCGGCCTTGAGAAGGGACGTAATGAATTGATCCGCCGGCTCTCAAATTTTAAAAAAAAGAGGGGACATGAAATAATCGTCGTTTTTGACGGGTGGATAAGCGGCTCTCCGAAAGAGGAACGTCAGAAGGAGGGTGGGATCGCGATCATCTATTCGAAAAAAGGTGAAAAGGCTGACGAAGTCATTAAACGAATAGCAAAAAAGAGTGACAGGGAGATTATTGTCGTTACATCGGATAGAAGTATCGCAGACTCAATCAGCAGAAGCGGGGGCGTTGCCATTTCTTCTCCTGAGTTTGAAGAAAAGATACAAATGTTTGAAACGGGAGTTCCTTTTTATCAGGAAGAAGATGGCGACGAAGATGAAGAGCGAATCCCGGGTAAAAAGAAGGGGCCGTCAAAACGGTTACCCCGAAAAAAAAGACTGGCATCGGCAAGGCTCAAGAAACTGTAGAAAAAGGCTAAAGGTAAAAGGATTTCCTCTCTTTCCCTTAGCCCTTAGCCTTTTGTGGTATTTTTGCATATATCAATCAAAAGTCGTTCGATGGTGAGCTTCGGATCTTTCCCTGTTGTTTTTAAAGCGACGTCTACGTTACTGATGTATTCAAGATACCCCACCAATTCATCGTATGAAAACCGTTCGGAATTTTTTAATGCATTATAGATCACATATGGGTGTTGGCCCATCAGCCATCGACTTTTCTTTCCCTGCTTGTTCTTCAAGTTTGCAATTTCAGGGAAAACAACATTCTGGAATTTATTAAAATCCATTCCGTTGTGGAAAGAGGAAAGTCGCCCCGATTTTAGAAGGATCTTTCCTTGAAGGAGAAAACGAATCTCCCGCGCTATCATGGTGACTATCATGAGATGATGAAAACCATGATCGAGAAGGTCTCGAAACGTTGAAATGGCCTTTTTAAGGTTTTTGCCAACGAGGGCGGATGTTAAATCGAAGACAGAATCTTCCCTTGTCTTTTCCGTAATGGCCGCTATATCTTCCTCGTTAATGAGTACCCTGTCCCCTGCATACGTAACCAGTTTTCCCAGCTCTCCCATCGATTCTCTCAGGTTGAAACCTGTTTTTCTTCCCAGTGCGGCAATTGCTCCCGGTGAGAGTTTTTTCCCCTCCCGTTCAAGAATTTCTCTCGCAGCGTCCAGCAATAAATGTTTCTGTCTCTCTTCACCCTTGACCCTTGAAAAGTGAAGAAGAACTCCAACATCAGAGATAATCTTGAATATCTTTTTTCTTCTGTCCACGAGATCAGCCGTCAGAATGAGACAATTACCTGGCGGAAGGCCTTTTTTTAGTATTTTTTCAAGCAGATCCGCATGATCAGGACCCTTCCTGGCCTGAATACCGAGGCTGGCTGATATTTCTATTATCTTTGGAAGCCATTTTTCTCTGGTTGTCCCGGTTTCTTCCCCCACGGTTTTACGCCAGTCGTCATCGGAAATTTTCTTCCAGCCATCATCCTGCAGCTCCTCAAGAGTCCATCCAGCCATCTGCAGGAACACACCAAAGGCCTTCGCCGCTCTTCGCGGTTCTCTCTCAATATTTCCAATGATTTCTTTTGCCACATCGGGCAGGGATGCCTTAGAGTAGAAAAGGGGAGTGTTATTTACAACTACCACTTTTTTGCCGGGTATGAGCGGGGGAGTGAGAATGGATTCACATATTGTATCCATATCCGTGCTATTCCCATCTATCCAGAAAAGATTCAGATTTCTCTCCTCACCGGGGATGAGGAGGTCAATAATCTGATGAAGGGCATCCTTGACCAGATATTCCTCATCGCCATAAATGAGATAGCAGTGGGCTGTTTTCCCCATTTTAATGTCGTCAAGAACGGTTTTTAACTGTACATTTGGTTGCTTCATGTAAGTTTCTTCGCACGGACAAACAATGCTGAAACAGGTTCAGCCTTCGGTGAGGCTTCGGCGTGAGCTCAGTCGAGCCGTTTATGCCACCCCTTCGTTAGTTCGTTATATTCTTTATTCTCAACAACTGCGTTTTTTGCGCAGATGCTAGCGGAAAATAAATTCGAAATCCGAAGTACAAATGTCCAAAACTAT
>CAZKGS010000250.1:0-3668 GCA_964552105.1 uncultured Syntrophaceae bacterium | reverse complement strand
AAGGCCGTTCCTTAAGTTTTTGAGGGCTGCCCGCGATGGCCGATGCCATTTTGATAACGTTTCTTATTCCTTCAACCGTATAGACCCCTCCCATGATATGCTTCCGGGTGTGATTCATGGCCGTGCCGAATCGATTGATGTCAACATCTTCAGCAGGAATTTCATTAGGATATACGTTAAGCATGTAAAAGTGAATGTTATCCAGAGCTTCCACAAGGCGGGCCATATTTTTGATGTCTTCGAGGCTGGCCTTCCGCGAATCGTCGGATCCCGGATCCTGAACATTCAGGGCTGTGCCGCCGGTGCCCATGTATACCTTGGTCCCGCCGACTTCACAGTCTAGTTCACCATTTTCCGCCCGGCCGTAAAGGGTAATAACAGAAGGTGCTTTGCCGACCAGTTCCTCCACAAGTCCTGGAGGAATTTTTACAATAAAGCTGCCTTCATCGATTTCTGCTCCGGCATTGCGAAAAAGCTCTCTCGCTTCAGCTAATCTTACCTCTATTCCCACCTCATTGAATACTCTGAGTACGGTTTTATGTATTTTTATAATCGCGTCATCGGTAAGGGGTTTATATTGACCCCCCGGCAAACCTCTTCTTGCCTTCATATTAAATCTCTTTATTTAGATGAAGTTGTTGAACAATCTGTATTATATGTCGACTTTTATTCATGCTGTAAAAGTGCAAACCCCATACGTCATTGTCCAGGAGTTCTTCACTCTGGCGTATGGCATATTCTATGCCGTATTTTTCTACTTCCTCGCTTTTTTCGCTTACCTTGTAAATCTTGTCATGCAGCCTGGACGGTATTTTTGCACCACAGAGCGATGCAATCTTTGAGATCTGGGCATAGTTAAAGATGGGGAAAATGCCGGGGATGATCGGCACGTCAATTTTCCGGCTCACTGCTTTGTCTCGGAATCTGTAAAAATCATCGTTGTTAAAAAATAGCTGGGTAATGACAAAATCAGAACCTGCGTCAACCTTGCGCTTTAGATTCGTTATATCAGCGTCCAGATTTGGCGCTTCAATATGACATTCGGGATAACCGGCAACACCGATGGAGAAATCATCATATGCTTTAATAAATTCGACCAGCTCATTGGCGTAGCCGAAACCTCCCTCTGTCTTTACAAAAATATTTTCTCCTTTGGGGGGATCACCCCGTAAGGCAAGAATATTTTTTATATTTTCCTTTTTGAAATCATCAAGGATTCTGGCTGTATCATCTTTTGTTGCCTGAACACATGTAAGATGTGCCAGAACCTCTGTGTCGGTATGGTTCTTGATTTTTGATGCAATCTCGATGGTCATATCCCGTGTACTCCCACCGGCACCGAAAGTAACAGAGATGAAATGAGGGTTTAGCTCAACAAGTTCTTCAATTACCGAATACAAGCTGTCAAGTTTCCCTTCCCTTGCAGGTGGAAAGACTTCAAATGAAAGGGTAAACTTGTTTTTTAGAAGCATGTCTCTAATCTTCATCTGCCTGACTCCTTCATCTTATCCTGACTTCTGGATACTTTTGATTTATAATTGACTTACTAATTTCTTCTTGAAGGACAATTCTTCTTTTTACATTTGGAGCAGGGGTTGTAAGGGGGTGTCGGAGGATTGTTGCTGAAGGGTAATGCACCAAATATACCTGATATAGACTTGCGGGGTTGCATAAGGCAGGAATCTGTAAGCTCAATATCCATCTGATTTGAATCTAAAGCACGAAACAGTTTTTTCTGCTCCGTAATATGCCAGTCACAATAGCCCGGGCTGAAACGCAACGTAACTCTTCCGCCTTTTGCCCTGTATTGTTTTTCCATAGATTTGTGAAACTTGTCAACCATACTTTCTATAACGGTCGATCCCATAGTATCCAGAATATATGCGTAAGAAAGATGATTTTCTCCTGAAAGCCGTGTGATTTCCCCCTCCACACCACTGCCAATAGTCGCTATAAAACAAATGGCATACTCGCAGTTTTTCATAACTTTTGCCAGTATTGGACTATTAAGATTTAGTCCTCCCCGGAGATAAACGGTTCCGTTATTGATATGATCTATTTTTATAATTCGGTAATATAGACGAGGCGTGATTGACTCTTCGAACATATCCGGTAAGTTGATATGATGCGAAGAACTGCGAGATCTCATCCCGTCAAGCAGGTGTTCCACCGAATTTTTCTCGAAGTCTGGGATGCTTTTTACGATAGATATGTTTTCCACTTTTATTTTTCCCGTTTATTACTGTGATTTCGATCATTTCTACAAAAAATATATTATATTTATATAATAAGTACAAACATAATTTGAGCTGAAATAAATATAACAAAACTTATTTGCTGTCAAGGCTTTTTTAAAGCCTCAAACGTGTGACTGCCGCAAAATCGGATTGATCCTGACCTGTCGCAAAGGAGAAAAGAAGGAATAAAAGCTGTATCAGAGGGGGGTTAGGGATTCTTCATGATGATGCTCGACTTCCATGTCCTGGACGTCCAGCAGATTGACCAGTAATTGAAGATTATGGGTAATTGATTCAATCTTGTTTTGGGGAAGCCGCTTGAGGCCATCTACAATCTTCTGTTGTATAGGGGGCGGCGCGTTTTGAGCAAGTGTTTTGCCTGCGTCTGTCAGTTCAATATTGATTACCCGGCGATCAGGGGAATTCCTCGTTCTTTTTACAAGATTCTTATGTTCAAGACGGTCGATTACTCCCGTTACAGTACTTGATTTTACCATAATGAGCCTAGCAATCCGGGAAGGAGGCAGGGGACCATTTTCGTAAAGGACAAGAAGGCAGTTAAGCTGAGGGGCGCTCACCTGATAGTTTTTATTTAATTCCTTGGTGTAGAGAGATCCCGCCTGCATGAGTCTTCGAATAAGATAAATGATTTCCCTGATCTGATCATGTTGGAGCTCAAAAGTCGTTTTATTTGAGGGGTTTGGAGTATTTACTGCCATAGCAAAGCACCTTTGTTTTAGTAAGAAATATTTGTACTAAAATATTCCATTGTTTTGCACCCTATCACGAACATACGGAGAGGGCAATAAAATTTTTTGATTTTGGTTCATTATTCAATCCTGGTAAGGTCAATAACCCACGATGATAATCTTTTGCCCCCTTTTGTTAACGTTCCCCGGTTTTTGTAAGTTGTGTCGTTAATTTTCATGAAATATTCTGAGCCCTGCAATTTCCCATTTTTGGAAGAACATACCGAGAGAATCGAATCGTCAACGATGGCGTATCTCCCTGATAAAGTTCCGAGATCAGGATCGTCAGATTTCCAGGTGGTAATAGATTTATTTTCTTTAAAGGGGACGATTTCCTGCCTGTTGTGAACCTCAATAGTCCTGTCCTGAAGTAATAACTTCATTATATTTTCATGTACCCATTCTTTATTCAGATGGGTTGTTGTTATCTCGCCCTCAAAGGGGATGACTTGATCGTCGTCATCAATATAACAACCTTTCCCGACCCAGTGCCCTTCTTGTAAAATAAATGTATGTTTCATTGCATCAAAAAACAACGTCACGACCAATATAATTAGTCGTAACGTTGTTTGGTTACTATTCTTTGGTTATTTTTGTCCTGACTTTGTTCTCAAAAATTATATCTCAACGTCGCATCTCAGGCATCTCTTTGCTTCTTCAACGGCAGTTTCCAAGGTATAAC
>CAZKGS010000249.1:0-3670 GCA_964552105.1 uncultured Syntrophaceae bacterium | reverse complement strand
AAGTACGGTGATACCATTCTCCAGAAGAACATCTATTGCCTCATCGGTACGATCAAGCCTGAATATAATCAGTGCATTTTCGCCGCTTCTTTCGACAAAAGCGTAAGTATATTCAACATTTATACCTTTTTTTAACAGGATCTCTAAAATGCCGTGCAGACCGCCCGGACGGTCCGGAACCTCAACGGCTACGACAGGTGTGCGCCTAACCGTAAAGCCGTTTGACTGGAGAGCCTTTTCCGCTGTATCGGTATCATTTACGATAAGCCGCAAGATTCCGAAGTCCGAAGTATCGGCAAGGGATAACGCCCTGATATTTATATCGGCATCTTTTAACACCCTGGTTACATGTTCAAGCCCCCCCGGCTTATTCTCCAGAAAAACAGATATCTGTTCTACCTTCATAGGTTATTCTCCTTTTGGGTTTAAATCTTCCTTTTATCGATAACACGCTGTGCCTTGCCTTCAAAACGCTGCAAACTTTTAGGTTCCACCAGTTTTACTGCTGCTGAAACACCCAGATAGTCCTTTACGTCTTTTGAAATTCGCCTTTCAAGTTTCTGAAGGGTCCGTACCTCATCCGAGAAAGATGTTTCACTCACCTCCACACGTATTTCAAGGGTATCCAGCTTTCCGTCTCGATCAACTATGAGTTCGTAATGAGGTTCAAGCCCTTCTATGCCTAAAAGTATGTTTTCTATCTGGGATGGAAATACATTGACGCCCCTTATGATCAGCATGTCATCACTGCGACCGGATATGCGGGCCATTCTCGCAAGAGTCCTGCCGCACCTGCACGGTTCTTTCATCAGTCTGGACATATCCCCGGTGCGGTAACGTATCAAGGGGAAGGCTTCCTTTGTGAGGGCAGTAAAGACCAGTTCCCCCTCTTCGCCATTGAGTACGGTTTCACCTGTTTCAGGATTGATCGTTTCGACGATAAAGTGATCCTCGAAGACATGCAGTCCGTTGCGACCTTCCACACACTCCATTGATACACCGGGACCAATGACTTCAGAAAGTCCGTATATGTTGAGCGCTTTAATGCCCAGCCTGTCTTCTATTTCATCCCGCATTCTTTCACTCCACGGTTCTGCACCGAGAATCCCTACACGTAATTTCAGGGATTTCATATCAATCCCCATTTCCTCCCCCTGTTCCGCGAGATAAAGGACATACGAGGGTGTACAGCATATGGCCGTTGGACCGAAGTCCTGTAGGATCATGAGTTGTCTCTTCGTATTTCCCCCTGACATGGGAACAACGCTCGCTCCGAGCATTTCCGCGCCATAATGTGCGCCAAGTCCGCCAGTGAAGAGACCGTATCCATAGGCATTGTGAATGATATCATTCTTTGTTAAACCTGCCGCGACAAAGGATCTGGCCATAAGCCTTGACCATGTTTCTATATCTCTTCGCGTATATCCTACTACAGTGGCTTTCCCTGTGGTACCTGATGAGGCATGGAGCCTCACAATATTGCTCATGGGAACCGAAAACAGACCGAACGGATAATTATCTCTTAGATCCTGCTTGGTAGTAAATGGGAGTTTTTTAATGTCGTCCAGTCTTTTTATATCGTCGGGGTAAACACCGGCCTCGTCAAAGGCTTTCTTATAAAAACCAACAGTATGGTAAACACGTTCTGCCACCTGTTGAAGTCTCTTTAACTGAAGCGCCTCCAGTGCTTCTCGGGGCAAGGTTTCAAATTCCTCGTTAAAAATCATACTGCAATCTCCTTATTGTTGATTTTCCTACCTGTTTTATGCATATCTGTTATTGCGAATCTCGGAAAAGTATTTAATCACATAATCCTTAATTGCGATAGTAAAAATATTTACCCATTGGGAAAATACGAATTTTTGAAGATCCAACTAACATATTGGTTTCTCAATGGCAACCAATAAACTAAATAGAGTTTTTCCTGAATATTTCCAAAGTATAAAGTTCTTGTCTAATTCCCGGATGAAATGGTATAAATTTTCAATTCAATGGGGAGGTCGGCGTTTGAGAAAGCAAATTATCATAGTAACTTTTTTAGTTCTTTTTATAGGTGTCGGTTCCCTGGTCTATTTCGGACAGCGGAAAGTACATACTGAAGAATTGTATTATTCAGGTACCATTGAAGCAACCCAATCAGAACTCTCTTTCCAGGTAAATGGAAGGGTTGTTAGTGTCCTCGTAGATGAAGGGCAATCTGTGGTAAAAAATCAACCTCTGGCAGAACTGGACAAGTCGCAATACGTCGCCCGGTGCGAAGAGGCTAAGGCATACATGAATCAGGCCGAAAAGAATTTACAACGAGTGGAAACTCTTTGGGAAGTTTACAAAAAGACTCTCCCCGCCGAAGTTGAAAGGGCAAGGGCAGGGGTTTCAAGCGCGAAATCTATCCGTGAAGAGGCACTCAAGAATAAAGAAAGATATGATAATCTCTATAAAAATAACGTTGTTTCACGAAGGGAATGGGAAAATGTAACCCTTCACAATGATACGGCAAGGGCAAAATTATCCGAAGTGGAAGCAATATTAAACCAGACCCTCAGTAACTTAAAAAAGATTGAAGTCGCCAAAAAAGAAATTGAAGTTGCCAAAGCACAATATCTGGCGGCCAAAGCAGCCCTTGATTCTACCGAAATTCAGCTTGGATATACGCAATTGAGATCTCCTTTCAGCGGCATACTAACAAGTCGCAATATAGAACCGGGCGAAGTGATCACACCCGGGCGTGAAGTGCTCTCTCTTTCAGACCTTTCTGTAGTTGAACTAAAAATATTCGTTGATGAAACCGAGATAGGCAAGGTAAAACCGGGCCAGCGCGTCAAAGTGAAAATTGATACCTTTCCCGATAAGGTTTATACGGGAACAGTTTCTTTTATTTCTCCCGAAGGAGAATTTACACCGAAGATTATCCAGACCCACAAGGAAAGGGTGAAGCTTGTTTACCTCGTAAAAATTTCTATTCCCAATCCCGACGTGGAATTGAAACCGGGAATGCCTGCCGATGCCTGGTTACAGGAATGAGAATGCCCGACCACCGATCCCTGAATTCTGTAGACTGTTTCATTCAAATAGATAACGTCTCCATGAATTTTGGAGAGGTTACTGCTGTCGATCATGTATCCCTGAATGTGGCAAAGGGTACCATATTCGGATTTGTCGGATCTGATGGTGCGGGAAAATCCACACTGCTTCGGATGTCGGCCACCATGATCAGACCTGCATCCGGGAAAATCCTGATTGACGGTCTCAATGTTGTAACCTGCAGGTCACGGGTTAAAATGATGATCGGCTACATGCCCCAGCGATTCGGACTCTACCAGGATCTGACCGTTGGTGAAAACATCGATTTTTTCATGAACATCTTCGGTATTTTCGGTGCTGAAAGAAAAAAAAGGAGAGAGCGTTTTCTCCAATTCTCCACCCTTCTTCCCTTTATTGACCGGCTTGCGGGCAACCTCTCCGGAGGGATGAAACAGAAACTCGGTTTGGCCTGCGTCCTGGTTCATCAGCCTCAGATACTTATTCTGGATGAACCGACCAATGGGGTGGATCCTGTATCACGCCAGGAATTCTGGGATATTCTTTTTCAGATGAAGGAGCAGGGTATGACCATTCTAATCTCTACGGTCTAGCTGGAAAAGAATACCCGCAAATTCCTGGAGTGATACAG
>CAZKGS010000248.1:0-3675 GCA_964552105.1 uncultured Syntrophaceae bacterium | reverse complement strand
AAATTTTCGCCTTCCTTGAACTTGAACGAAATTAAGCATTTTGCAAAGGTCTCAATATAAAGAATATCTAATTGTTAGCCTTAACCTTAAACGCCGTTCCGCCGAGATATGCCTCTTGAATTTTCTTATCCGATTTTAGTTCCTCTACGGAGCCACTAATGGGAATACGGCCGTTTTCGAGAACGTATCCTTTTTGAGCGATGCCAAGCGCTTTATGGGCGTTCTGTTCTACAAGCAGTATTGATGTGCCCTGGTGATTAATCTCCCGAATAATATCAAAGATCTGTTTGACCAGGATGGGTGCCAATCCCAAAGAGGGTTCATCAAGGAGCAATAAACGGGGTGAACTCATCAAGGAGCGCCCAATAGCCAGCATCTGCTGTTCTCCGCCCGATAGTGTGCCCGCTAATTGGCGCCTCCGCTCCTTGAGAAGGGGGAAAAGGAAAAAGACACGTTCCTTCGCTTCAGCCACTTCCCTGGTATTTTTTCGCCGGGTATATGCACCCAGGTTCAGATTTTCTTCAACGGTGAGCGTGGAAAAAACTTTTCGTCCTTCCGGTGATTGCGAAATGCCCCTCCGAACAATTTCGAACGCGGGAATATCGTTCAGCACGTCATTTTTAAATAATATCTTTCCCTTATTAATAGGAAGAAGCCCGGAAATTGCCTGTATAAGCGTTGATTTTCCCGCTCCATTGGCTCCCAGAACGCAGGCAATTTCCCCTTCATCAAGGTAAAGGGAAACACCCCTGAGAGCTTCAATTGCACCGTAAAAGATATGCAGATCCTCAACGATAAGCAGTGGTGCCATATTCAGATTCCTCGTCATCGCTTCCCAGGTAAGCTTCGATGACCCGGGGGTTGTTATAGATCTCTTCCGGACGACCTTCGGCAATCTTTCTTCCTTCGTCCATGACAATAACCCAGTCGGAAATACCCATGACGACGTTCATGTCATGTTCTATCAGTAAAATGGTCACATCTTGTTCCTTAATTAAACCCTTCAGGAATTCCATAAGGTCTTCCGTCTCTCGTGAATTCAACCCACTGCTCGGCTCATCCAATACAAGTAAATGGGGATTAGTTGCCAGAGCACGGGCAATTTCAAGCATTCGCTGACTTCCGTATGCAATATTCTTCGCCAGTTCATCCCGGGATTCCCATAGGCCCGCCTGGAGAATTCGCGATTCGGCTTCTTTCCGAACATGCTGTTCTTCTTTTTGCTGGTGGGAAGTCCTGAAGATTGCCCCCCATACTCCGGCAGAAGCACGGCAGTGCTGACCCGCCATAATGTTTTCCAGACAGGTCATATTGGAAAAAAGACGGATATTTTGAAAGGTACGGGCAATTCCGCAAGATACGATTTGATGAGGTTTTCGTCCTGTAATGTCTTCACCATTGAAAACAACGTGGCCTTCCTCGGGTTTATAAATGCCGGTCACTACATTGAATACGGTGGTCTTTCCTGCCCCGTTGGGGCCAATGAGACTGCAGATTTCTCCCTCATGTACCTGTGAGTCAAAGTTATTCACCGCCGTTAAACCGCCGAAGATCTTGGTGAGCTTTTGGGTTTGCAGGACTATTTTGTTATTATTGCGACGGTTTTCTTCAGCCATCTTTTCTGCCGATCCTGGCTAAAACAGATTTGAATTCCACCCCACCTCTTTTCCGTGGCCAGACTCCTCCCGGTCGGAACATCATCATGAGGATCATGACTGTTCCGAAGACGAGCATTCGATACATGGCGAAAGGTCTGAAAATTTCGGGAAAAAGGCTAATGAAGGCTGCACCTATGAGTACTCCTGGAATTGAACCCATCCCTCCTATAAGGACGATACAGAACATGAGACACGATTCCCAGAAGGTAAAGCTCTCCGGTGATACGCACATAAGTTTGCTGGCATAAAGATTACCTGCCACCCCGGCCAGGGCGGCTCCAAGAACAAAAGCCAGAAGTTTGTAATATCTTACGTCAATTCCGTTGGCGCCGGCGGCTACTTCATCTTCTCGTATACAGTTCCATGCACGGCCTATGCGCGATTTCTGCAATCGTATAAGTCCGAAAATACTAAGTGCCACCACAATCCAGATTAAAAAGTAATATTTAATCGAAGAATCAATCACAAAAAGACTGCCAAGAGAGGGGAAGTCAATACCGAATACCCCGTTGGGGCCTCCCGTGAGATCAAAGGGATTGTTAATAAGTGCGATTCTTACGATTTCTCCGATACCGATCGTTACAATACACAGATAATCGCCTCTCAGGTGGATAATGGGGGAACAGACTATATAGGCGAAAAAACCGGCTGCGAGGGCGCTCACCGGAAGTAATACAAGAATTGGAATACCAAACTTTGTATTGAGGATAGCTGTTGTATATGCCCCGATGGCATAAAAACCGGCGTGTCCCAGGTCGAACAGGCCTACTTCACCGAGAACGATGTTGAGGCTAAGGCCCAGAAGAGCGTAAATACCGAAGAAAAAGGCAACATCTATATAATAATTATTGACTATAAAGGGATAGATAAAAAAGACGCCTAATACGATGAAAAGAGTACTCTGCTTAAGGCCAAAAAAACGGTCATATCCAATGGTTTTAGTGTGTTCCATGCGATTACACTTTTTCCGCCATCTTTTCGCCAAAGAGACCGGTGGGACGAAAGATTAAGACCAGAATCAGGATCAGAAAAACAAAAACATCCTTCCATGCTGCCGATATATAAGCGGCGCCGAGCATTTCCAGAACACCCAGGATTAACCCCCCAAACATCGCGCCAGGCAGATTTCCGATTCCTCCTAATATGGTTGCCGTAAATGCCTTGAGGCCGTAATTCCAGCCCATGGTAAAGCTGATTTGACGATAATACATGCCAACCATAACACCCGTTATGGCGCCGAGGGCTGGTCCCAGTGTAAATATGAAAAATATTACCTTGTTAAAATTTATTCCCATGAGGGAAGCTGTGTCTTTATCGAGGGCTGAGGCTCTTATAGCTGCACCGAACGTTGTCTTCTGAATGATCCAGTAGAGTATGCCCATGAGTAGAAATGACATAACGAGAATCACGATCTGGAGGAGAGTGATATGAATATCCCCCAATTGTATGCGAACATTCGGTATTAATGATGCGGGATATGCCTGGTATCGTGGTCCCCAGATAACCATGATAGCATTCTGCAGAAAGATAGATGCCCCGAGAGCGGAAACAACCGCAGGAAGGCGGCCTGCAGGGTAAATCGGACGATATGCTGCCCTTTCCACTATGACACCGACAAAGGCAAGGCAGATTGCGGCCACCAGCATAGCCGCAATCAAGCCGCCCCATAAGCCAAGGTGAGAGGTTATGATGGCAGATCCAAAAACCAGTACCGTGTATCCGACATAAGACCCCAGGGTAAAGAAATCCCCGTGGGCAAAGTTAATCAACTTCAATATGCCATAGACCATGGAATAGCCCAGAGCGATGAGGCCGTAAAAAGAGCCGATTGTCAGACCGTTAATCAATTGCTCTAAAAATACTTCCACTATTTTCCTTTATCTGCGTAACTCAATGTTGACGGTTTCGTGAAAAGTTGAATGTCCCCTCCCCTGGCGGGAGGTGACAAAGGGGAGGGGGATGTAAGTGATTGAAATAATGTTTGTATTCACCCTCACCCCTACCCTCTCCCATCAAG
>CAZKGS010000247.1:0-3682 GCA_964552105.1 uncultured Syntrophaceae bacterium | reverse complement strand
ATTTATGGATTCCCGCCTACGCGGGAATGACAGACTTTTTACGAGTTCATCAATTTCGAATTAATCGTGGGTGGCATGGATTTTCCAAATACAATTTCATTTATCGCAGCATTTCTTAGTATCTCTCTGGCGGTTTTTGTTCTGTACAGGGACAGGCATTCGTTTGTCCACAGGATCTTTGCGGCTGGAATGATCGCTCTGGCGGTTGAGGCGGTTTTTACGGGGCTCTGCATCAATGCCATAATGCCGGAAGATATAATACACTGGCTGCGCCTGAGGAACTTTGCCACAGCCGTTCTGCCGGGAATCTGGCTTCTCTTCAGCCTTAGTTTTTCGAGGGCGAACTACAAGGAATTCCTTTCGAGATGGAAGTGGGTTACAGGCGCCTTTTTCCTCCTGCCTCTTGCCGCTCTGATATTTTTCAGTAATTCATTCTTCGCCAGCAAACCTCTTCTGGGCCCATCTTTCACGTGGATGATAGTAATTGGCTGGCCGGGATATGTTTTCCATCTTTTCATTATTGCCGGCGCCGTCCTCATCCTGATGAATCTTGAACGAACGCTTCGGGATTCTACAGGGCGAATGCGCTGGCAGATAAAGTTCATGGCACTGGGAGTCGGCTGTATTTTTGCCGTGCGGATCTATACATCCAGTCAAACCATGCTCTTTCATGCCCTGAATTTGTCATTGGAGTTATTCAATGACGGAGCGCTTATCCTGGCCTGTGTTCTGATTGCACGATCCCTTCTTCGTACACGAATCTTAAATGTTAATTTTTATCTTTCTCAGACATTTCTGTACAATTCTTTCACTGTCTTATTCGTTGGTGTTTACCTGATAACCGTTGGTCTTCTGACCAAGATTACTCTCCATTTCAACGGCGGTCAAAGTATCTCCCTAAGGGCCTTTTTTGTATTACTGGCTATCGTCGGCCTTTCCACACTTCTTCTTTCTGACCGGTTCCGTAAACAGACGAAGCGGTTTATCAGCCGGCACCTCCAGCGTCCCCTGTACGATTACCGCAAAGAGTGGGCAAAATTCACCCGGAGCACTACATCTGTAACGGAGATAAAAGATCTCTGCACCGTCGTCGTTAACATGGTGTCGAAGACATTTGATGTTCTCTCTGTTACGATCTGGATTCTGGACGACTCACAAGAAAGCGTGATTCTTTACGGATCTACCGCCTTCTCCGAGGGCAAGCCTCACGAGATCGTAGCGGTCAGGAGTAATATAACGGAATTTGTCCGGATCATGCGCCGCAAAAATATCCCCATCGATTTCGATTATGCAGAAGAAACCCTGCCCAATGAGTTTGAAGATTTTGATGAAGATTTTTTCGACAGAGCACGGATACGTTATTGCCTTCCCCTTGTTGCCGGGCAAAATCTCCTTGGAATAATGACACTGTCCGATCGGGTCGGAGATGACCCCCTCTCAGTGGAGGATTTTGATCTGTTAGGGACGATAGCCGATCAGGTGGCGGCGAGCCTGCTTAATCTTACGTTATCCGAACGCCTCAGGGAGGCCAGGGAAATGGAGGCCTTCCAGACCATGTCGGCATTTTTTGTCCATGACCTCAAGAACCTCGCATCGAAACTTTCCCTGACCATGCAGAACCTGCCGAACCATTTTGACAATCCTGAATTTCGAGAGGACGCTTTTCAGACAATGTCTCAAAGCCTGGACAAGATTAATTTGATGAGCAGTCGCCTGACGTCGCTGAGTCAAAAGCTTGAGTTAAATTTAGTCGATAACGATATAAATGAAGTTGTAACAACTACGCTTTCGGGACTGGACGGATCTCTCAGGGAAAAACTGATCCAGGAACTCGGGACAGTACCGAAAGTCGCCATGGATTCCGAGCAGTTGCAGAATGTTCTCGTCAATCTTATCCTCAATGCCCATGAGGCCGCCGGTGATACAGGAGAAATCATCATTTCCACAGGGCAAAAAAACAGTTGGATATTCCTTTCTGTAAAGGACAGCGGCTGCGGTATGTCAAAAGAATTTATCGAAGAATCACTCTTTCACCCGTTTCAAACGACAAAGAATAAGGGCATGGGCATCGGCCTCTACCACAGCAAAACGATTGTCGAAGCCCACAAAGGGAAAATTGAAGTCGAAAGCGAGGAAGGGAAAGGGAGCGTGTTTCGGGTGTTGTTGCCCGTGGGGAAAAAGTGATAAGTGGTAAGTGATTAGTGGGAAAGGGAAAATAAAGGATGTGCCAGTTTTCATTCCGGTGAGCTTCTTCAATTCCTCAACATAGCTCGACGGTCATTAAGTGAAACGCAATATCTTCTTGATTTTGCAAGTAGAAGAAATCTGATAAGTCGGGACGAATTTTCGGAACTTGAATCAACGTCAATGGAAATCAGTAAAATGATAAATGCCTTAGCAAAGTCGATCCGCAAGAAGAAACAAAGGACTTGATCTTTTATATACAAACAATTAGACTCACTTGTGAAATTAATATGCTGTGGGCGTGAAACACTTTAACACTTGCCACTTGCCACTTAATACTAATCACTAAGACAACTATGGAAAAACAAAAACTTCTGATCGTTGATGATGATGCGGATCTTCGGACGCAGATGAAATGGGCCCTCACCGGGGACTACGAGGTGCTTCTGGCTGAAGACCGGCCAAATGCCATGGATGTTGTCAGCGAAGAAAAGCCTTCCGTCGTAACCCTGGATCTTGGCCTGCCGCCCCACCCTGCCGGTGTTGAAGAAGGTTTCACCGCGCTGGCTGATATACTTACAGGTTATCCGCAAACCAAGGTAATCATCATAACCGGCCGTGCAGAGAAAGAACATGCCCTTCGGGCCGTCGGACAGGGGGCATATGATTTCTTTTACAAACCGATCGATATCGATGAGCTCAAGGTCATCCTTCGCCGTGCCTTCCATCTCTCCCGGCTTGAACATGAGCACAATGAATTACAGCGTCGCCTGAGCGGCGACTCATTCGAAGGCATGCTGGGTACAAGCGAAAAGATGCAGGAAGTCTTTGCCATGATCCGAAAGGTATCAACGGCGGATGCGTCTGTCTTAATCGAGGGAGAAAGTGGAACAGGCAAGGAGCTTGTCGCACATGCCATCCATCAGCTAAGCCCACGGAAAGATGGCCCCTTCATTGTCATTAATTGCGGGGCTATTCCTGAAAATCTCCTTGAAAGCGAACTCTTCGGGCATGAAAAGGGCTCCTTCACCGGTGCCCATATTCAGAGAAAAGGCCGTTTTGAGCTTGCAGACGGCGGAACCCTGTTTCTTGATGAGATAGGTGAACTTTCCCTGCCGCTTCAGGTAAAGCTGCTCCGCTTCCTGGAGGAACAGGTCATTGAACGTATAGGAGGGAGGAAAGGAATCGAGGTTGATGTCCGTGTCATTGCCGCCACGAATAAAGACCTTAAAGAAGCTATGAAGGATGGAGTTTTTCGGGAGGATCTTTACTTTCGCCTCGGCGTTGTCTTCATATCGCTCCCTCCCCTCCGTGAGCGAGAAGGCGACATTATGCTACTGGCAAAGGCCTTCCTGAACCGTTACGCGGAAGAAAACAGGAAAAAGCTGACAGGATTCACCAAAGAGGCCATCGCCGCGATTGAAAAATATGAATGGTCCGGCAATGTGCGTGAGCTCGAGAATCGCATCAAGCGCGCCGTCATCATGGCCGAGGGCAA